>CAZZLV010000109.1:0-8418 GCA_964655155.1 uncultured Bdellovibrionales bacterium | reverse complement strand
TTTAGCCACCTGCACCATTTTCGTTCTCCTTAACTGCCGAATTTAGGTTGAACCCTAGCACCGTCAGGGTGAGCACCGAAAATTCAAAAGACAAAGTGATTTTAGTCATATGCGCCATTTTCAGACCCGCAAGTGCCGAATTTAGGTTAATAGAATCCCGCCCCTATATCTGCGGATGAGCACTAACACCAAGATTGCCACGAACACAGTTGCTCCCATGCGGATAGCCCCATCTAATTTCCAACTTGCATACGACCACTCCCCAATTGCAAGAACCGTATCCCCGAGAAACTGATTTATGACAACTATTACTCGTAGCGCATACTCGCTACCGGGAAAGCCTACTAACATAAGACCCAACGCAGTTAGACCGACGGTGCAGTTAACAATTGACCAAGGAGCCGCTACTAATAAATTTAGCAATAAACCAAGGGGCGAAATAGTTCCCTGCCATACAACTATAACCAGGGTCGTACAGAGCCAGACAGCGCAGGTAACGCTAGCAAACTGAGCGACCTTTGAGCGTCCCGCAACCCCACTCCCAAGTCCAATTCCAAATAGGGCTGCAAATGTCAGTACTACACCGATATCGAATGCGCACCAGGGCCAGATAAGCTGCATGCCGAGTAACGCTACCCCCCACCGTTGCGCAAACGACGTGCCCCGCTCGCTGAGCAGCTGCGCGCACACGCAGGCCGCCGCAAGCAAAGCCCTTACTGCCGACATCTCAAGCCCGATAAACACCACATACAGAGCTGCGAACGCAAAAGCTAAGAGTGTAGCCACGCTGCGCATATAGCGCCCTCCGTATCGTAGCTGTCTAATGAGCGCTTTTAAACACCAAAGGACAAAGCCAAATGCTAGACTCACTTGATAACCCGAAACTACCAAAAGATGAGTCAAGCCTAGCCGAGTAAAGGCCTGCTCCAGCGGCAAGTTAAGTAGGTCGTGATACCCCAGCGCCATCGAGAGAAATAGACCTGATCCTGAGGACTCTCCAAATGCAGCAAATACACGGTTATGCAGATATTCGCGCCAGTCGTATAACACAGGTGGTATGCGCTCAATAGGTTGCGAAACAAACCGCGCTTTACACTCAGCTCTGATCCCCCTGCGCCACAACCAACCCTCAAACGAAAATGGATTGAGTGGCTTTGAAACAGGTTCAAATAGCCCACGTATTAACACCCGATCCCCGGGCTGTAAGCTGGCGGCGTGACGCCACGGGAGGTCTATAGCGCGGCAGCGAATCAAGGCTCCGCCAAGCTCTACGTCACTCCTAAACTCAAAGGTGACCTCGCCAGGTCGTGGATGCCTGGGCGTTGCCTGGACTACACCAATCAGAGCCAGCTCGCCTTGCAGAATAGTAACACTTGAGGTCGACTGGAACGAATTGAGTGCAGCACACGCGCTTAAAATCCCCAGAAAAGCTCCGCCTGTGAGCCACGAGAACCCTCTGGCCCAAGGCGCACAGCTTCCGATCCCGAGAGCTATTAGGATACAGGCCAGCCACTTCTCATCGAAAAGCCACACCAGCCCCTGCCCCAGCATGACCGCCAGAGCCAATTGGACAGCCGGGGCGTGGCGCCGCCAGATGGCGAGCGAGCGCCGCAAAGAACGTGCGCGGTGGGCAATAGCCAGCATGCAAATGAGCTTGTTGATTTAGACTCAGTCGCTATATTGATCTGCAAAAGTCCGTGCCAGTAAAACTGGCAAGGCTTTTGCCGTAAATCACTATAGGTTGTTGTTTTGATTCGCGTCCGCGAATCGATAGCGTTTTTCAAAAGCCGCTATATCGCTACGGACTTTTGAAAATCGCTATGTACTGATTTGCAAAAGTCCGTGCCAGTAAAACTGGCACGGCTTTTACCGTGAATAACTATAGTTTGTTGTTTTGATTCGCGTCCCCAAATCGATAGCGTTTTCCAAAAGCCGCTCTATCGCTGAATACTTTTGAAAAACGCTATACACTATCGAAAAAGCATATAAGGAAGTTGCTAGGGTGACGACTTGCTAGGGGGTGGTAGAAATCAGACCAGTCCGAAACAGCTGCCGCACTCCGAGTATCCGGCGATCACCTGAGACTGAGGGCCACGCTCGGTAGGGACTCCACGCCGGACTAGTAACAACTCGAACAAATGTCTCTGCATTAGTCAAGTTGGCACTGGCGCTACTACAAGGCGCTGTCACCTCACGCACTTCACTCGATTTAAACAGGTACTCTTGGGGCTCCTGTCCAGACACCTTTAAGACGACCCGTAGCGGCTCTCTCTGCGGAATGTACTGCGGCTGCAACAGCAGAGCCACTCGCGAACCACCTTCAGCTCTGCGTTCGCATCGCGCAGCTACCGTGGCGTTGTGAGAGAGCCATCGAGATGCTCCACTAGTTGTGTTAACCCAGCCATACGTTCCCTGCTCATGGTAACCACTGGCGATATACCCCAGCGCCACTACCGCAAGCACAGCCGCGCACCCCGCTGCGCCTGCAATCCCACCAACGCGATATATCGGCAGTCTGAACTGCTCAGTAAATAGGCGCTGCTCAGTTGTAACTGCCACCAGGTAAGCTACCAACACCAATACCTCGATAAAATCAGTATGTGGCCCGGTGCAACCGAGGACCGCAAGCACCACCAGGCACCATAGCGCACCAGCCTTTCCAGATCCCTTAATCAGCCCAGATCCTTTAATCAGCACCTGCTCTGAGCTCAAGTGCGTCTCTGACTGCGGAGAAATAGCCCGCACTCTGCGCCCCATGATCGCCAAGATAAACAGAGCTGCACCAACAAGACCCAATTCGGTTATGATCCCGAAGTAGAGGTTATTTGAGTTATCCTTCCAACCACGTATTAAGTTAAGCTCGGCGCCAACGCGCGGCACATAATCAATGAAACGATCGGCACCAACTCCAAAGAGCCAGTGGCCAGAGCCAATAGCACCAGCTAGGTCGATAAAAACACTGCGGCTCATAAATGTCTCTTCTAGCCGCACAAGCGAGAGCGCCGCGACTCCACGGCGTAACCCTACGGGCAAGCTCTCTGATGCCACCAGTTGCCCAACAATTCCTGAATAACTATCAAGCAGTGTTGTGATTACGGCTAGTACGGTGGCAGCACTGATTAAGCACCAGATGAGTTTGTGACGCTTTCGATACCAGGCCTCTCTATACCAGGCACTAAAAAGCATCAGTAACGCCAGCGAAATGAAGAATGTACGCGACCCCGATACAACCCCAGCGGTACTGAGCAACGCCCAAAACAACCAACTACGACCCTGCACAGATGCGCCAAGAAGAGCAATCCATAGAGTCAACGCTAGCACCACCCCGAGTGCATTAGGATCACTCACCAAGCCACTGGGCCGACCGAGTGCGTCCCACAAAGCACTCTGATTAGGCAACTTCCAGAACATCACAGAACCGGCGAGGGTGCCGGAGTAGCGCGCTACGACATACTGCCCAGTAGCATACAAAGCTAAGACCACACTACCGCGCATCAGCCAACGCAGAAAGGCCTGCGCCGCTGCGGCATTTGACGAAAACCATGCCACTAGTAACGCCGCCAGAAGCACACGCGCAGCCATAGACCACGTTGGCATATGCACATCAAAACACGCACGAGCCAGATCAACTACCCGCATCACCCCATCGATCCGCAAGCCAGTCAAAACTCCAATCGCGTCCCCTGAAGACGCTGAATCGTGCAGTACTGTCGCCCGGACTAGCTCTCCAAGCACAGTTCCCAGGAGAAAGCCTAGAAACGGCACCACCCACCCGATGCCATCTGCTCGTCCGTTTACAGTAGCGCAAGCAGCTGACGGCTCTGAGCGCAATGCAAAAAAAGAAAGCATCGGCACCAGTAAAACATGCGTACCGACCCATGGCAGAACAGCCAGAGCGATCCCTAAGCAGCTTGCTCCTAGGCGATCATAACTATCCTGTGCCAGTCCAACCCTAGCAAATCCAACCCGTGCCACCACAAGCATGAGCAGGGCCGCTGTTACCATGATCTGTTCAAGTTGATTAGTGATTGTGATGTACGACGCCGACGCAAACAGCGCGATGATGAGTCTGCCGAGAACCTGCGATACCCTCGAAGTCACGGCAAACCCCTATCTTTTCTTCGTATCTTTTAAGCCCTTCTTGGCAACTTTCTTGGACTGTGAAACTTTCCGTAAAGGCTTGCTATGGCGTTTTCCTGATGGTGGTCGCACCTGCGCACGTCTACTGAGAGGCTCTCCCTTGACCTTTTCATCGGCCGTTTGGTCGCCCTGTACATGTAATACCGCGACTCTCCGCGGGCCTAGATCCGCAAGCGGAGATGCCCAAAGGCGGATATAATCAGCAGGAATAACTGAGGGTATGCCACCCGGCTGTTCCTGAATCGCCTTAAGGTATGCGGCGAACTTCTCTTTGCTTGAGTGTCCTGCCAGGATGCCGAACGGCCCAACGCGCCCCCGAAAACGGCTCGCTCCAAAAGCGCCGACAACTAGGTCAGCCTGGGATACCGGCAGCTCTTCTCCCGTGAGCCGGTGTCCCCCTAGTAGTTTTAGAGGCTCCGCTGAAAGAGCTCGCCCGAGTGAAGTCGCGATAAAGGCGTCTTCGACGACAGTAACCGCGAGCAGATACCAATCCCGTCGATTCATCGGATGACTCGCAAATGAGTACCAACGACCGGCAATGTTCCCAGCGCCTATGTAGACTCGAGGGCGAACTCCGTCTGGCGCACCCTCAAGGGAGACTGCGTACCCGGGCTTTCCGGGAAGTTGAGAATCGAACTTGCCCAGCAGTCCTAGCGACTCGCCTACCGCTGGCATCTTTCGCAAGTTAAACCATACGAATAACGCGAACGGCTCTCCTTTAGTGGGATTTCCAACATCGCTTACCGCAGCCTTTGCGTAGACCCCACCTCGATTCACCTGAATCAAATCGAAGAGCGCTGAATCTCTGCCGAGATCGCCTGATGCTACACCAGCAGAACCGAACGGCCATAGCGACCGCGGCGCATTAAGACCGTAATGCCCCAAGGCTATAAGCAACGAGCAGGCCAAAGCAAACGATCCAAAGAACAATACGACAACCAGCGCAATACGCGGTTGCTCAGGCAATACCTGCCTATCTGGCGGGTCTATTATGTCCTGAAGCTGGCCCATGAACTTACTCCTGTTTGGAGGCTACTACCAAACGGATCTTCGAGGCAGTGAGCCACTCAAGAGTTTTAGCGAACGGCTGTATCTACTTCCGTATACCGGATCACGCACACTCAAGTGCCTGACGGATTACTCTGCCGCCTCACCTGTGGCTTCCTCAGATTCAGTTGCCACATTAACTGACTCTGCTCCATCCTCGAATTCAGCAGCCGCAACTTCCTTCTTGCGGCTCTTCTTCTTAGCTTTATCAGTTTTCCCATCTGCTACTGGTGCCGTTGGAGGAGGTTGAACTGCTATGACCTTGACCTGAACTGGGACGGTCACCTCGGAGTGTAGCTTTACCTCGACTGAGTAAGCCCCCGGCCCTTTAATCGTTTCGTTGATGCGAATCTGACGCCGGTCGACTTCATAACCGAGGGCCTTAAGCGACGCTTCTACGTCGCGACTAGTTATTGAACCAAAGCTCTTACCCTTCGATCCAACTTTGATGGTGAACTCCACAGTAACCTGCCCTAGCACCCTGGCAAACGCCTCAGCCTCTGCCTTCTTCTTGATCCGCTTGGAAACGATAGCCGATAACTTATGCTTTAACTGTTTCTCGTTACCCGAGGTTGCTTCAACGGCTATCCCGCGTGGGATCAAGAAATTTCGGGCAAAACCACGGCGTACGCGAACTGTGTCCCCGATGTATCCTAGCGATATATAATCTTCACGTAATATGACTTCCATGATTCAACTCCTCTAACTGCAAACTTGTACTAAAGCTGGTCGGACACCTTTGGCGCCACGCTCCAGTCATCAAATGTCTGGAGCGCCGTCGCCGTGACGAAGACTACTCGTAGTCCCCGCCAAAATCATAATCATCGATATCAGTGCGTGGCTGTGTGAGACGACGTGGATTGCCCTTGAACTTACGGGTCTTGGACTTAATCAGATGCGTCTGAAACTTATGCACCGAATCCGTTATGCGTAGGATCGACTGAAGCTCGTTCGGAACCTCGTGATTAGCTGCCTCATAGTTAAACGCCACGTAATAACCCATACGCTGCTTGTTGAACTCGAAAGCTGCCTCCTTCTTTCCCCAGGTATCAACGCTTGTCACCTCTGCTTTGTTCGTCTTAAGCAGGGTCTCGATCTTTTTGATCTCCTCTTTAATCTGAGCATCGCTCAAGCGCGGGTTAAAGATTACCACCGATTCATAACGGCGAACTTCCATGGGCCACCTACTACTTTATGATTACAACTATTTTATAACTGTTATCTGACTTTTAAACTGCACTCTGACTGAAGACAGACTACCCTCAGAGTCGAAACAGACCACTTTGTGCTTTTTGGCTTAGCTACGCGTCATCGTCTAGCGGCTGCTAAAAGCTCCGAAAGTTTACCAGATTACCCAGGAAATACAACTGGTCGGGCGTCGCAGTTCTCTCTATCTCTAAGAGGCCAAAAATGTGCGGAAGTTACAGAGATAGTTAAGTTAAATTTCATCTGCCCGCACATTTTTATCTTTTTCGAAACTTCCAACGTTTCTACGTAGATAGCGGGATAACTGCGATGCCAGATACAACTGGTCGGGGCAACCAACTATAGTGATTTGCACCAGTTTCATCCGCTTAACTGCCGTTCTTAGGTCAAATCGTCTGCGCCGACCTTAAGCCCTGAGTAACGAGGGCACACACGGCCCTAACGCCATTAACAACCAGCTCCTCTGCAAGTGGCTGCTCCTCAGCGGAAAAACGTCCTAAAACCCACTGCGCTATTCCATCTGGTCGTTGTAATAGAGGACTACCCGGTGGCGGTTTACCAACACCAACCCGAACCCTGGAATATGCGCGTCCACCACAAAGCTCTGATATCGAACGGAGGCCGTTGTGCCCCCCCTCCCCTCCGTCGACCTTAACCCTAAGAGCCGCAAACGGTATATCGATCTCGTCGTGAACAACGACCACCTGATTTATGGCGACCTTGCGGTAGTGTAGGAAATGCTGGAGCGGCTCGCCACTGCGGTTCATGAATGTCATCGGTTTAATAAGATGACCAGACCAGCCACCGATCGTGCAAGTAGCCTCAAGGAACCCCTGCCGGCCCTGCCAACCGTGTTGCCCTAACGAGCCGGATATGGCCGCCCGTGCGTGAGCTGCTGAGCGCGATGCAACCTCTCCGATATCATCAATCCCGGATATCGCTCTAAGCAGGTCAACTACCGCAAACCCCACGTTGTGACGCGTTGCATCGTATTCAAAGCCAGGATTGCCTAAGCCGACAACAACCGAGTAGTCCACGCTTGCTACTTAGCAGCTGGTTTAGCTGCTGGTTTAGCTACCGATTTAGCTGATTCTGCCGCTGGAGCTGCTGCTCCCTCTGCCGAGCTCCCCTTAGCCTCGTCCTCAGCTGAACGCGGGGCTAGTACGCTAACGATCGTCTCGTGCGCGTCATCCGAAAGAGCAACACCCTCTCCGAGTTTAAGATCGCTTGCGTGGATCGACTCGCCCAGGCCAAGCGCTGAGATATCGACCTGCATCTGATTTGGAATATTCTTAGGAAGACAGGTAACCGCTACCTCGTGAGTTACCAGGGTCAGAATTCCATTCTGCACTTTTACCCCTGGTGCCTCGCCTACGAGTACCACCGGGATATACACCGTAATCTCTTCATCGTCCTTCAAGGTCTGAAAATCAACATGCAGAACCTTACCCTTAACGTAGTCCTGCTGAATCTCCTTCACAATCGCAGCCTTACCGTTTAGCACGTTGTTACTGCTCTTAAATGTAAATACCTGCGACATGCGCGCCTTTTTGGCGAGCATCGTAAACTCCTTGTATGGAACCTGAACTGGCACTACCTCATCAGCTCGGTGATAGGCCACCCCAGGGATAAATCCTGCTCGGCGGCAACGATTGCAACCACTCTTTCCGAGCTCACTGCGCTCTGCGACTTCGATAGTAAAATTTTCCACGGTTTCGAATCCTCAACAAAAATATACCGTTTCCCAGCGGGAATATAGCGTTTTTCGAAAGTCTTTAACTATATAACGGCTTTTGGGAAACGCTATCGATTCGCAGACGCGAATCAAAACAACACCCTATAGTGATTTACAGCAAAAGCCTTGACAGTTCTTCTGGCCCGGACTTCAGCAAACCGCTATCTCCGCTGGAGGTTAACAGAAGCGCGTATAGAGGTAAATAGGCTCGACCAGGCCGAAAGCTATAGTGATTTGCAAAAGTCCGTGCCAGTAAAACTGGCAAGGCTGCCGAGTAGACCAGGGGCACT
>CAZZLV010000108.1:0-8440 GCA_964655155.1 uncultured Bdellovibrionales bacterium | reverse complement strand
GGTCAGCCCCTGCGGGGCTGCTGTTTTTTATTGTGATCTCGGCAAAGTGCTAAAGCGTTACCCATTTCGTTGTACATTATTTCTTGTCATCCCCTGATTGGGGATGCAGTATTGTTGGTGAGTAGTTAATCTTTTCACCCCGCGTTGCTCCGCAAAGCCGCCCCTCAATAGGGGCTAACGCTACAGGCGATGCACGTGCTGAGCAGTTACGTATTTTAAACTTTTCGGAGGCTTAAACCCTGGCACTACAAGGGTGAGCACTCAAAAATTCGTAACACTTTAGCACTTTGCCGAGACCACAATAAAATACAGCAGCCCTTGATGGGGCTAACGTTACAGTTGCTGCTTTTGCTGAGTAGTTGCGATTTGCAAAAGTGCGTGGCAGGTTTTAGTGGGCAGGTTTTAGTGGCACTGACTTTTACGAATGACTATAGTAGGGGTCATATCCCTAGTCGGCGGACTGATCTAGGGTGTTTGGCTACCACTGATTTTTGAAAATCACTATGGTCTCTGTCTAGGGAGTCAGAAACTAATGAGAGGAGTTTGCCTGTGTCTGAGACGATTATCGCTATTATTCTGGGACTCGTAGAGGGCGTAACTGAGTATTTGCCGATATCGAGTACGGGGCACCTGATCTTATTTAATGAGGCGCTGCAGTTTACAGGCGATCGGGCGAAAAACTTCGATATAGTTATACAGTTGGGAGCAATATTAAGTGTTTTGGTGCTATTTCGTGAGCGCTGTGTCGCGCTGATTCCTGATCCACGTGAGCTAAGGAAGGATCCTAAGATGCTCATAGCTCCTGGTTTGTATGGAGCGGCAGGTTTGGTAAAGCTCGGACTCGTTTCGGCCCCTGCGCTTGCTATAGCCTATCTCTTTGGTAAGCAGATCAAAGAGCATCTTTTTGCACCGCTGCCGGTGGCAATCGCATTAGCAGTAGGAGCCCTGCTAATTCTGCTCGTAGAGCGTCTTAAGCTCTTTCAGCATCAACGTCAGGTAGAAGAGCTTACGTGGGCGCAATCACTTGTAATCGGTATCTTACAGTGTCTGGCGTTATGGCCTGGTATGTCACGATCCGCATCAGCAATAATCGGCGGGATGGTCGTTGGTTTGTCGAGAAAAGCAGCCGCGGAATTTTCCTTCCTAGCGGCGGTGCCGATCCTGACGATCGCAGCGTTGCACGATTTAGTGGAAGTTGTGCGAGTATTTTCTTATGATGATTTAAAGCTCGTAACAATCGGGTTCGGAGTCTCATTTGTGTCTGCTCTGCTCACGATGCGCTGGTTTATCTCGATAGTTAGTCGTTGGAGTCTCAGACCTTTCGCCTACTACCGTTTGGTAGTTGCAGCTATCGTTGTTTTCTTGGTGTTTATCCGTTCAGCGCCATGAGGAGATTAGGGAGTGTGGAAACAATGCGAGAGTAACATTAGAAAAAACGGCTCAGAAAACCAAAAAACTGCGAGATGTAGCTCGTGCTCCCAAATCCTCACACATGGAGAATTTGGGAGCACGAGCTAAACTCAAAACCTCTTTCAAATCCTTCACTAAAACCTGTCGTAACCTTGGAACGCATTGTCCCACACCTCGTAAGGGGCTGCAGATGTAGAACGCAGTCACTTACGAGGTGTGGCCATCGCCAATTGTCGACGCAACTGCATGCCTCTTCTATTAGGATACCGAAGCACTAGAAAACTGTTCACTTTTATCTGCGAAATTGCGAAAAATCGTCGTAAGTATGTTATGTTTTGGCAGAATTTCGTAGGGAAATGCCAGAGCTGTAAATGGAGATTGCGGGTCAAAACCTTGCCAGCTTGGCTGGTAGGAACATTTGCGGATTACTATAGCGGTTTTAAAAACTCATTAGCGATTCAACAGCTTTTGGAAAACGCTAGCGATTCGCGGACACAAATCAAGACAACAATAGGTTGCAGAGATATGTCGCAGTATAATCGGAGAAAAGGCCCTAAAAACCTCAAGCTAGGACGCCGATTTGTTGAGTGGGGATGTTGGATTGTCGCCATCTGGCTAGTTGTTGTCCTGGCGTATAGAATTGTAAGACCGCCGGCCACACCGCTTATGGTGATCCGTTATCTGCAGGCAGCTTGGAACTCCGAAGTTAGCTTCCGTTCATGGAGCTGGATCTCTTTAAGAAAGCTGCCCGCTTATGTCCCTCAGGCTATCGTTACGGCTGAGGATTCCCGCTTTGTCGAACATTGGGGCATAGACCTCTCTGCGGTAGGTGATGCTATCGACGCGGCAGGTGGGCGGAGGCGCCTGCGAGGTGCAAGCACGATAACTATGCAGACAGTTAAAAACCTATTTTTGTGGCCGGGGAGAAGTTACATCAGAAAGTTAGTGGAGTGGTCCATGGCACCGATCGCCGGCTTTTTATGGGGCAAACGGCGAACTTTGGAGCTTTACGTGAACATTATCGAGTGGGGAGCGGGCATATACGGAATTGATGCGGCTGCTCGACATTACTTCAGAAAGAGTGCTGCACAACTGTCTGTATCCGAGGCCGCCGCGCTGGCTGCGATACTTCCTAATCCAAGAAAGCTGTCTCCTATCCGCATGGTTCATTCAACGCGGCTTAGGTACGAGCGCATCTTACGCGAATATGCGGCGACCCAGCTGCCATAGAGAGCAAATAAATCTGTGACGTGTCAAATATGTGACACGTAAAGTTTTAGATAACGCCTTGATTCCGTTGGGGGTAGCCTGCGCACGCTTCTTGCAGAGTGACCTTCGAGCGATGTTCCAGACACGGAGTCATTATGCGATTAATCGATTCTCTATTTGAGCAGACGGTAACCGGTCTAAATAAGGCTATGGATCTATCTTGGCGTCGTGGCCAGGTCATTACTTCAAACATAGCCAACGCCGAGACCCCTAAGTATCGCGCCACGGAGCTTGAGTTCGGCAAGGAGCTAGAGAAGGCGTTTAGCGCCGGCACAGGTGATCAGGTAATGCGTACTCATGGAACGCACATAGATATTGCAACTAACAGCTCTTCACGGATGGTAGCAGATCTAACTGGTGTTACTAAGGCCGATGGAAACAACGTCGATATCGATCTTCAGATGGCAGCTCTCTCAAACAATGCCAGTGATTTCTCAAATGCAGTGCAGTTGATGAAGCACAAATTTGGATTGTATCGCGCAAGTATCCGCGATGGACGGAGCTAGTAGTATATGGGGATAGATCGACTCAAAGGCACATTTAGTACAACTATGATCGCCGCAGCTGGGCTATCGGCTAGTCGTACTCGAGCGGATGCGTGCGCGTCTAATATCGCTAACCAAGAGTCAGTTGGGTACAAGCGCAAAGATGTATTTCAAGCCGCCATTTCAATACCACTAGGTGAGGGTGGATTCTCATCAACGCTCGACCGTCAAACACTTTCTAAGCCATCGGTGTATGCAATCCTTGAGGATCAGGCTGCGCCCACGATGCAATACCAGCCCAATCACCCCCAAGCTAATGCTGAGGGCTACGTTGAGATGCCTAACGTAAACATCGTTGAGGAGATGACCAATATGATGACGGCTCTCCGTTCATATCAAGCGAATTTAACAGCGATGGAAGCTGGTAAAGAGATGGCGCGGGATTCTCGTACATTATTAGGTCAGGGGTAAAGGAGATTTAGTATGTCGATCAGCGGAATAGACGGAAAGACGCCACAGATTCCCTTTATCCAAGGGGTCGAAAAGATCAAAGAAACGGGAGTCCAGCAATCTGGATCGCAAGGGGGTTTTGGACAGGCCCTAGCTGATGCGCTAAAGGAGGTAAATAGCCTTCAAAATCAGGCAGACAGCCAGATTGAGGGCCTTACTCTAAAGAAGGAAGGGATTACCCCTCACACTGCGATGATTGCTCTCGAAAAGGCCGATATCGCATTTCAACTGATGTCAGCGATCAGAGGCAAAATAGTCAGAGCATACGAGGAAGTCATCCGTACTCAGGTATAAATTGCATTTTTAGGAAGGAATTACAGTGGCTCCATCGTTAGATCCTAAAGTCGTTTTTTCGCAGATGTTAGACCGATACATGCGGCTGCCGCTCGCACAGAAGATAGCCGCACCGGTGCTAGTAGCTTTCTGTGTATGGGCAGTAGTATATGCATCCAAGGTGGCAACCGCGCCTGAGTATTCAGTATTATACTCTGATCTCAGCTCAAGTGATGCAGGAGCCGTAGTACAGAGACTTAAAGAGCTTAAGATCGGATATCGGCTTGATGGTAGTACGATCTCTGTATCTCCACCGAGTCAGGTGCATGAACTCCGATTGAGCTTGGCTTCAGAAGGCTTACCAAAAACTGGCTCTGTTGGATATGAGCTCTTTGATGGAACGAGCTTCGCAACGACTACCCTGGGAGAAATAGTTAAGAAGCAGCGTGCATTACAGGGAGAACTCGAGCGCACAATTATGTCGCTAGATGCAGTTACAGCAGCACGAGTTCATATTTCTCAGCCTGAGAAATCGATTTTTGCCAAGCAAGCGCAAGATCCGGGTGCTTCGGTGTTGCTCAAGTTAAGGCCTGGCAGTGAGCTAGATAAGAAGCAGATAAAAGGAATTACTAATTTTGTAGCTAGCGGTGTCGAAGGATTAAAGCCAGAGAACGTTACCATCATCGATGAGTTCGGTAATCTGCTCTCGGCTAGAGCTGAGGAAGGAGATGATTTTGGGGCGGATGCAACGCGACTGCAATACGCTCGTGAAATTGAACGTGGATACGTCCAGAGAATCGAGTCGATGTTGGCGAAGGTTTTGGGGCCCGGTAAAGTAGTCGCTCGAGTTACTGCAGATTTAGACTTTTCTTCTAGTGAGCGTGAGGAGGAGAGTTATGACCCAGGAGGGCGAGTAATCCGCTCTGAGCGTAGTATTGAAGAGGGGGCCGGCTCAGAGCAACGTGGAGGAATTCCCGGAGTGGTGAGCAATCTATCGAATGATCCACGCAATGCTGAGCAACAACCGGGGGCCGGTGAGCAGAATTCACGCCGCGAAAATGTTAAAAATTTCGAAATTTCTCGGGCGGTAACACGCAGCTCTCAAGCTCGAGGTAAATTACTCCGACTATCTGCCGCAGTACTAGTAGACGGCAAGGTAGCTGAGGCACAGGAGCTTGATGCTGATGGTAAGCCTACCGGCAAAGTGGCTAAATCGTATGAGGCATTGACACCAGAGGTACTCTCTCAAGTTGAGGGAATAGTCAAATCAGCGGTGGGATTTGACTCTGCCCGTGGTGATGTAGTCACAGTTGAAAACGTGCCTTTCTTCTCTCCTGACGAGAGTTTGCAAGCAGAACTAGCAAAAGCTCATCAGACCGACCAGTATCTCAAGTTCGGAGGAATGATGGTTCCCGTATTAGCATTAGCTTTGTTTGTGCTTTTTGTGCTACGCCCGCTAGTTAAGTTCTTAACAAACTCATCTCAGCAGGAGTATGACCTAAGTAAGTTGCTGCCGAACGAGCTGCTAAACGCGGATGCTCAAGCAGGTGAGCAGCAAGCGGGAGGAGCTGCTGCGGCGGCAATAGGTGATGATGGGAGTTCAGTAGCTGGAAGCAGTGGTGATCGAAAGGGGCCTATTAGTGGGCTTGAACCGAGCATCGACCTGGAGCAGTTTGAGGAGGTAGTTGCCGAAAACGTGCGCCTTGTGAAGGAAAATCCGCAGCAAGCAGCCCTGCTAATCCGCTACTGGCTTAATGATGGACGGATCTAGCCTAGGAGGGATCGTTAATGGCACCAGCGGCTAGAGATCACAACCTGGGATTAACGGTCGAGACGTATCGTCCGGGTGAATATACAGAAACAACGTGGCAAGTAGTTAGCGACCAGAGGGAGTCGGCTCAATTTGTGCCGATGTCCTTTGATAGAGTTGTAGAAACTACTCATGAAGTCGATCAGATGTTTTCTGATTTTGGTACTGCATCGGACGGCGTAATTCATTTAAGTAGCGCAGCAGGAGATTTTTCGCTGCAGCCGATAGATGAACTTACTGTAGATCATATTTCTGTCGAATCAGAGACTTCAGATGAAGTGTTGAGTAGTAAAGAAGTGGCTGATGTTAATGATTCGGTAGCAGTAGCTTGGCATGATGACAGCATCGGCGCAGCAAGTATCTCGGAGAATCAACGGTCGGGCCAGGAGAGTGGAGTAACTCAGGTAGCTTGCTCAGATCATCATGGAGTACAGGAGCTCCATCAAGAGCTTTTAGCCACGCAAAGGCAGCTCGAAGAGCGCTATTCATTGCTGTGGGAAGATATGCAAACGCAGCTTGAAGAGAACCGCCGTTTAAATGAGGCTCGGGCGGCTGATCTCGCGTTCCAGGTGGCAAAGCGTCTTATAGGCGATGTTGTCGAGCAGCAGCGCGACTATATTCACCAGGTAATACACGAAGCGATCAAAGTGTCGTCGGGTGCTGAGATATTAGCGATTCGGGTAAGCCCGAGCGATTATGATTTTTTGAAGCTAGCTGATTATGGCGAATCACATAAGTTTGCAAATGGCGATCCGCTTAAGTTTGTAAGTGATCAGTCGATACGTGCAGGATGTATTCTTGTCACCTCTGCCGGCGAAGTTGATTATGATCTAGATGCTGCCTGGGAAAGAATCAGATCAAAAGCACGACAGGAGCCTGAGTCGTGATGAGTAGCGTATTTGAATATGCGCAGCACGCAGTAGCGCATGAGCCTGTGGCCGAATTCCGCGGTATCGTCACAGATGTGCGAGGCTTGCTGATCGAGGGAACAGGGCCATTAGTTCCCGTGGGTGGTCACGTTGTAATCTCGTCTCGTAATCAAAAGATTCCTGCGCAGGTAGTCGGATTTCACAATGACAGGATCTTGTTGATGCCTTTTGGCGAGATTCAGGGAATAGCTCCAGGCGGGATCATTACAGCATCAGAGAGCACCGCACAGGTGCGTGTAAGTAACCAACTTCAGGGTCGTATTATCGATGCTCTTGGCGAGCCGATGGACGGTAAGCCGCTGCCGATTATGAAGCACACAGTGCCGCTTTATCGAGCACCACCTAATCCAGTGACTAGAACTAGGATCTCTGAGTGTCTTGATCTCGGGGTAAGGGCGATGAACGGGCTGCTAACTGTCGGTCGGGGACAGCGCGTGGCAATCATGGCTGGCTCAGGAGTTGGGAAATCAACACTGCTTGGAATGATAGCCAGAACGGCTAGCAGCGATGTAAACGTAATTGCGTTAGTCGGAGAGCGCGGTCGTGAGGTGCGTGAGTTTATCGAGCGTGATTTGGGCCCTGAGGGGCTTGCTCGTTCGGTACTGGTGGTTGCAACGGGTGACCAGTCAGCACTGTTGCGAATACGAGCCGCCTTTATGGCAACAGCTATTGCAGAGTTCTTTCGTGATCAAGGTAAGACGGTCACGCTGATGGTTGATTCAGTAACGCGCTTAGCGATGGCTCAACGCGAGGTGGGTCTTGCAGCAGGCGAGCCACCAGCGACGCGGGGTTATACACCCTCAGTTTTTGCCATGCTTCCGAGGCTTCTGGAGCGGGCTGGAACGAGCGCTGGAGCAGGCAGTATAACCGGACTCTATACTGTGCTCGTTGAAGGAGACGATATGAACGAGCCAGTGGCTGATACCGTTCGCGGTATTTTGGATGGCCACATAGTACTCAGTCGTCGATTGGCGGGAAGAGGTCACTACCCGGCGATCGATGTATTACAGAGCATTTCACGTTCGATGAGTGATATAGTCTCTTCGGAACAGCTGCGACTTGCTGCAGAGATGCGGGAAATATTGGCCTCTTACCAAGATGCCGAAGATCTAATCACCATAGGCGCCTATAAATCTGGTCAAAACCCTCGCGTGGACAGGGCTGTGCAGAAGATTGATGCGGTACACAGTTTTCTCCGCCAGCAGGTTCACGAGTCAGTGTCGTTGGCAGACAGCTGGCAGGCGATGGCTGATGTTATAGAGAGCTAGTTATGAAATCATTTAGGTTCCGGCTGCAACGGGTACTTGATCTGCGAGTACAGATTCGTGACGAGGCCCGTCAAGAACTTGTCCGTAGCAACGCAGAACGTGACCACCAGATCCTTGTTTTAGCGCAATTGCAGGACGAATTCCTGCAGTTAGGGCTTGTTGAGGGTGGCATATATTCTGCTAGTGACATAACGAGGCTTGCGGCCTATGCCGAGCGACTCACCGCTGCTATCGAGCGACAGAAACTAGTGGTTACTGAAGCGATTAAGTTAGCCGAGGCAGCGCTAGAAAGCTACGTTGAGGTGAGTAAAGAGGCTAAGACCTTGGAGATGCTGAAGGATAAGAAGCTTCAGGAGTTTCAAGTGCAGCAGCTTAGAGAGGAAGGAGCAGTGCTTGATGAGTTGGCATTGCAGCGAGTGGCTCGTGGGATAGATTAAACCTAAATTCGGCAGTTGCGGGTCTGAAAATGGCGCATATGACTAAAAT
>CAZZLV010000107.1:0-8448 GCA_964655155.1 uncultured Bdellovibrionales bacterium | reverse complement strand
TGCTTTTAGCCACCTGCACCATTTTCGTGCTCCTTAACTGCCGAATTTAGGATAATTTTCTGCAGTCCTCTGGTACCTTGCAAGGCGGCGTCTTCGGGCCAAAATCTTCTCAAGCAGACTACAGGGGAAAAGACTTAGTTCCGATTGTGCCTTGTGTGCCTGTAGCGTTATCTCGTTACCTTTTGCTTGGCTTCGCAATGAAGATAGATCTGTTGCGCGTTCTTAGTGTGAGCCGCCTATTTCGCCCATCTGCTCTAGCTCAGAGACAAGATTTGTGATCTTTTCGCGTAGATCCTCGGCAAGAACCGAGATTAAGGTTCCGGTTTGCGAAACAGAGTTATCTGTATGACAGGTCTCTCGGGCGATCCATTCGGCGCAGCTACCAAGGTGGTCGATTCTGCTGGCGATTTCAAGAAGCTGTGCAAGGCTGTTCATGTCGTTATCTCCCGAAGCGTGTTTCGATACTTCGGAATTTAAGATGAAAGCCCTCTGCTCAAGGGTTCCTAAATCTCTCCTAAATTCGGCATGTAAAGGCGGATGAAAACGGTGCAGATGACTAAAATCACTTAGTCTTTTGAACATATCGGGGGTGCAAATCTGGCACCGTTAGGGTGAGCACTCAAAAATTCAAAAGACAAAGTGATTTAGTCACCTGCACCATTTTCAAACCCGCAACTGCCGCTTTTAGGATTATGCTTGATTAAGAAAAATCCGATGGTAACTATTTACCCTAAATTCAGCAGTTGCGGGCCCGAAAACGGCGCATATGACTAAAATCACTTTGTATTTAGAATTTTCGGTGCTCACCCTGACGGTGCCAGGGTTCAAGCCTCCGAAAAGTTCAAAATCCTTCGTGCTTTTGAGCACCTGCGCCATTTTCATCCTCCTTAACTGCCGTTTTTAGGTTAATGTCTCCACCCCGCTTTGCTCCGCAAAGCCGCTCCTTAATAGGGGCTAACGCTACAGTTGATGCACGTGCTGAGTAGTTACATTCGATGTTTACCGCATTGCTCTGGAATTGGTCGTCACTAATGTTCAGCTTACTTAGCAGCTGCCTCAAAGCTCGAATTGATCGCCAGCACTCCTGGAGTATAAGATACCACTCCAGCCGAGAGGCCCCATGATCTTATGTTCGCTGAGGACAGAGCTGCGTTAAGTTCGGAATTACCACCGGTGAAGATCGCCAAGGTATTCTTTGCGGAATCTAGTACGTCAGCAATCTTATCAAAATTAAAATAAAAAGACGCAACATTCGCTGCTGTAGTTTGGTCTTTCACTCCCGCTGGCATCGATGTATTGGCCACAGCGCCTTTGCCTGACTGAGCGGTAATAAGATCCTTTACTACTGACTCTGAGGATCCGATCAGCAGCGCATTGGTTTTACTCGGAGAGCTCATATAGACTCCTGCTCCAATCAGCGTGGTAAAGAACTTGGTGGGTGTTCCCTCGATATCTTTTGTCTGCCAGGTGGCATTCTGTCCTGCCAGCGACATCGCCATACCGAGCGAACTCTCCAGAAACTTTACGAGCTGTTCCCTTCCGGCGCTTTGCATGAGAAAAAATATGTCTGGGAGCGGAGAGCCAGCGGCGTTATTACGAAGGCCGATTGTTAAGCTCTCTAACTTCTTTGCTTGGTCAGAGAAACCAGTTGGTGAGCCCTCTTCAATGCTCTTTATCATCGGCTCAAGTTTGCCCAGAAAGCGAGTATCGAGGGCTACCGACAGGGCCGAATCGGCCGGAATCCTGGTCGCGCCAGATGTTAGTGCAGCACCTTGAAGAGCCTCAAATAGTTTGCTCTGCAGCTCTGTTTTTGGCGCTACTGCGAGACCTATGTTGTGCACGTACTGCTTAGGGAAGCTACTTTGAATCGCTAAAGCATCAAACGGCAGCTCCTCAGGTTTAAATTGGCCAGATTCATCGGCCTCTGCTGCGGCATCAAGGAGTGGGCGGAGACGTGAGAGCGATACAAATGAAAATGCGATCGGTTTATCGATTGGAGTGCAGGGGGTGGTAGCCTGCTTGTACTCTGGTAGCGCCTGAATTGCCTCCAGAGCGCCAGTATTCGTCGAAGCGAACAGCCCCTGAAGTGCCGATTTGCTTGATGATGAGCCAAGAAGCTCGGAATTGGCACCGAAGTATAACTTTACGGATGATTTAAAACCTCCGACTGAGAAACCTTTTGAAGCACCTGCTACGATATCATCCGTGATCTGGAGATTCGATTCCGAGAGCTTTTTCCGTATTATCTCCAATTTATCGATCATGGATATTCCAGAGGCTCCCTTCATATATATCCCAAAGTCAAAAGGGATCGCTGAAAGTGTTGAACTGCCCTTTGCTTGGTTAATTGCTTGATCTACGAAAATTACTGTGCGTGAGAGTACCTTTTCGAACGTATATGTGCCGTCGGGTGCAACTAAACCGAGCTGCAATCCGGAGTCCCAAAGCTGCTGGAGAATTATAACTAACTCATCAGCTGCTTCAGAGGCACGTAGTTTTTCGATTAAGCCATCAACAGACCTCTTGGCGTTCCTGTTTATTGAAAAAGGGGATTGAGCAAAAGTTTTGTAGCCATCACCGGAAAAATCCATTACCGCAAAACCAGCGGTCGACACCGGGATCTTTTGTAGCAGGGGATCGTTTGAGAGCTGTTTATCGACTTTTACGGCTGGAGCTGCACCCCTCTCTTTACCTTTACAGCCGGTGACTATTATTGCTACTGCGATGAAGGAGACAGCAATACCCCGAATTATCCTGGGGGTGGTGAGATTGTTCGGTGTGGTGATGCTCATGGTACAGCTCCAGGAAGAATGGTAAGTATGATAGGGCCCAAGGTAATTGCGCACCGAAAGCCCTTCTGAAGCGTACTACGTCAATAGGAGCCTAACAACTTCAAAAGCCGCCGAGTAGTGACAAGTTTTTCCGTTTTTACGCGCGACAGCGAGCAAAAACAACAACATGTACTATAGTGATCTGCAAAAGCATGACTTTTAAAAAACGCTATAGGCTGACGCAAAACGGTAGCTGTTCAATTGCCGTCTTAATAAATGCCGGATTGTAACTACCCAACAAATGTAGCAACTTTAGGGTTAGCCCCTATTGAGGGGCGGCTCTGCGGAGCAAAGCGTGGTGAAAACATTAACCCTAAATGCAGCATTTGTGGGGCTGAAAATGGCGCATATGACTAACCCGAATATTGCACGAAAGTGCAAGATTCGGGTTAGTAAGTGGAAGGAAGCACTTGCAAATTCCGAAGCGCAGCGGAGGAATTTGGAGCCTACAGTTTGTGTGGGCACTATGGGTCCCACACAAACTGTAGGCGATGTAGAAAGAGGCTATGGATGGCTTCTTTCTGACCATTTTCACGGCAAGCGCAGCGAGCTTCGTGAAAAATACGGACTAAGATCACTTTGTCTGTTGAATTTTCGGTGCTCACCCTGACGGTGCCAGGGTTGCGCTTTAAGAAAAGTTGAAAATACTTGGTGTTTTTAGCCATCTGCGCCATGTTCATCAGCTTTCACTGCTGATTTTAGGTTAACCGCTTGAGCAAAAATTACGTCATCCCCGATCAGGAGATGACAAGAAAGAATTTACGACAAAAAGGCCGTTTTTACGCAGTAAATGTGAATAACAAATTTAAAAACCGCTGAGCAGTTGCGCCGGCTTAACAAATAGACCGTGCTTCTGCGCAGCGCGGCAAATTACGGCAAAGAGAGTTTTTTCCAGCGGAATCAGCAGATGAGATTGACCAGGCTAGATTGTGATATTTTTAGGGGGACAGAAGCGCTGCCAGATGCGTCTGCATATGTCGCGCTTAATCCTGTCATAAAGCCGGCTCATATGGTATTCGCTGGTTCGACGGCGGCAATTCAAGGGGTTGGTGCACAGGTAGCATATCGTTTGGCAATCGACTACTTCGTTGAGGGGGTATTGAGTCACCTGGTGCAGATTGGGCAGAAGCCAGTTCAGTCTGATGATGATGAAGAGCCCGCTGTAGAGGCTCTTGAAGCTGCCTTTAGGCTAGCTAATTCTTCTGTGTATGGATTCGGTCATAAGCTTGCTGCTGGTGGGCGCATGGCCGCATCGCTCTTGGCGTTTATAGTTGACCAGCACAGATTTGCGGCAGCTCGCGTTGGGCAGGGAAGTGTGTACCTCTTTCGGAATAAACAGCTCTTCCCATTCTTCGGTAGCGATGGGATCGACCGCTCTATCGTTGGAGACATACCAGAGTACTCATCCGACCCGGCGTCGCAGAAGCAGGCCTTCATTGGCTCGCACTCAATAATCGATGTCGAGGTGGCATCAGTAACCTTGCATCCAGGCGACTACCTTGTGGCCTTTTCACGGCCTCTAACAACTCTCAATGAGACCTTGCTTTTTCAGCACCTTGAGGTAGTTGTGGGAGAGGGGTTCCCGGAGGTGCAGCCGTATGGCATGGCTGAGCAGATGTGTTTGGATGTCTTCACCCAGGCTGATACACTCTCATTTGGTTGCATGGTTGGCTTGGGGCCGGAGGTAATTTACTGCTCTAGGATTGTTGCCTAATCTTGAACTAGTTATGAGCTGGAAGTATGCTCTGACGAAGTGGGGATTAATTAGGCGGGAGTGCTTTTATGATACAGTATCTCGATCTGGTCAGAGATGTTCTTGAGAACGGTATTCCCGAGGCAGGAGCCTACAAGAATGTCACTGGAGATGTTGGAGCTGGCGACCTAGGCATTGGAGATAGCGTAGAAATAGAAAACACAGTGCGGCCCGACCGCACCGGGGTAGGAACCTACTCTGTTTTTGGTCGACAGATGCGCTTTAACTTGGAGCAGGGATTCCCGCTAGTTACCACCAAGAAGGTACACCTGAAGTCAATTATTCACGAGTTGTTGTGGTTTCTCAAGGGCGAAACGAATATCCGCTACCTCAAAGATCACAATGTTTCGATCTGGGATGAATGGGCCAACGCAGACGGCGACCTGGGGCCGGTCTACGGTAAACAGTGGCGATCGTGGGAAGGGCCGAGAGGTAAGGTTGATCAGATTCAACGAGCGATAGATACCATTAAGACCGATCCCATGAGTCGTAGGATAGTGGTGGTATCATTTAATCCAGCGGATCTTCCGGAGGTGGCTCCACCTGCTTGCCATACGCTATTTCAGTTCTACGTCTCGGGAGATCGCCTAAGCTTGCAGCTTTATCAACGCTCTGCGGATCTTATGCTCGGTGTTCCTTTTAATATCGCTAGCTACGCTCTCTTCTTAATGATGGTGGCGCAGGTTACAGGTTTGCGTCCGTTTGAGTTCGTGCATACTTTTGGTGATGTGCACATATACTCAAATCACATCGAGGGTGCCAAACTACAGCTGCAGCGTGAGCCCAGACCGTTACCAACTATGAGAATTAATCCAGAGGTCAAGGATATCTTTGGGTTCTCATTCTCAGATTTCACTCTTGAAAATTATAATCCTCACGAGCGTATAGTTTTTGATATCGCTGTATGAGTGCTTCTCCGAAGGTAGCGGCGGTCGTCGCTATGGATCACTCCCGAGTGATTGGTATCAAAGGGACTCTTCCGTGGCGTCTTGCAGCCGATATGGCACACTTTCGTGCTCTCACAACTGGTAATGTCGTAGTAATGGGTAGAAAGACTTGGGATTCTCTGCCGACTGCCTTTCGTCCGCTGCCGGGAAGAACCAACCTGGTGGTGTCGCGTGCTCCGGAGCACTTAAATCTGCCTGAGGGAGTTTTGGGGGCTGAGTCACCCCAAGCTGGTTTAGAGTTGGCGTGCCAGGTGGCAGCTCGTGGAGGTGCGTCTGTGTGGGTTATCGGAGGTGCCGAGCTATATCGAGCGCTACTACCGATGTGCGATGAGGTACACCTAACTCTAGTTGCCGGGAAGCATGATGGTGATGCCTGGTTGCCGATATTCGAGAACGATTTTGTACTGACGGATGAGCGCAGTGGTGATGGTTGTGCTTTCCTGGTTTACACACGCAAGTTACAGGTAGCAAAGTAGAAGGCGATGAGTTCGGCGATATCGAGAAATTTGGCCCGCGAAAGAATTGAAGCTCTCGTTCAAGCAGTCAATGAACACGCCTACCGCTACTACGTCCTTTCACAGCCGACGATCAGCGATGCTGAGTATGATAAGTTGTTTCGGGAGTTGCAGCAGCTAGAAGCGGCGCATCAAGATTGTATTAGGAGCGACTCCCCGACTCAGCGAGTCGGGGGGAAGCCTCTTGATGGCTTTGATACGGTGCGTCACGCGATTCCGATGCTCTCTCTCGACAATGCCATGAATGAAGAAGAGGTTGCTGACTTTGACGATCAGGTGCGTAGATTTCTCACTAAAGAGGGGCTGCAGCTGGATTCGGTTGAGTACACGGTTGAGTGCAAGTTCGATGGTGTTGCTGTATCGCTAATCTATCGAGATGGGATGCTTGAGCGTGCGGCTACCCGTGGTGATGGGACAATCGGCGAGGATGTGACCAGTAATATACGTACGATACGGGCGATTCCTTTACAGCTGCGCGGAGCGCAACGACCTAGTGGTATGCTTGAGATTCGTGGTGAAGTGTTGTTCAGAAAAAAAGATTTTGAGGCGCTCAATCAAGAGCGACTTGCTTGTGGAGAGGAGAGCTTTGCTAATCCACGTAATGCGGCATCGGGGAGTCTTCGCCAGCTTGATCCGCGCGAAACTGCCCGGCGACCGCTCTGGTTTTTTGCCTACGGATTAGGTGTGGTTGAGAGCGTTGACTCGCAGCTTGCTGCCCTAGCAACACGTCCACTTGATCAGGTGATGCACGCCGTTGCTGATTTGGGTTTTTCGATCTCGCCAGGCTTCCGTATTGTCCGTGGGAGTTCAGGTATCATTGAAGCATATCGACAGGCTGAAGTTGACCGTAATAGTTTGCCGTTTGAAGTTGATGGATTGGTTATTAAGGTAAACGATCCCGCACTCCAACAACGGCTTGGATTTAGGCAGCGGTCGCCACGATGGGCAGTTGCAGCGAAGTTTAAGCCGTTAGAGGCGATTACCAAGCTAAATGATATCATAGTACAGGTGGGGCGAACTGGTGCACTCACCCCTGTGGCTGTGCTTGAGCCGGTGAAAGTAGGCGGAGTGGTAGTATCGCGAGCTACCCTGCACAATCAAGATGAGATCGAACGTAAAGGGATCCGCATAGGAGACCGAGTTGTTGTGCGCCGACAAGGGGATGTAATCCCTGCTGTTGTGGCGGTCGTAACAGCAGCCCGTAGTGGTGCAGAGCACGAATTCTCTTTTCCAAGCGTCTGTCCTGAGTGTAACACGCAGGTAGAGCGAATTCAGGATGAGGCGGTGGTGAGGTGTCCAAATTCCCGATGCCCGGCCAAGTTGCACAATCGCATCCTGCACTATGCATCCCGAGATGCGATGGATATCGAGGGTCTCGGTGATAAGATGGTGGCGCTGCTATTGCAGCACGAGCTCGTTGGAGAACTATCCGAGATATATGAGCTTTGTGTGGAGCAGCTGCAAAAACTACCTAGAATGGGAGAGCTATCAAGTAAAAATCTAGTCGCGGCAATTCATGCCAGCAAACACCGTCCTCTCGATAAGTTTATCTTCGCGCTTGGTATCCGGCATGTAGGAAGTAAAACTGGGCTGGTGCTTGCGCGCTACTGCGGCACGATTGAGCGCTTTTTGGCGCTCACAGAGACCGAGTTGTTGGGTATCGATGAAGTCGGCCCGGAGACGGCAGCAGCGATAAGTTCGTTCCTTAAGGACGATGAGCAGGTCGCCACGGTTCAGCAGCTTCTAAAGCACGGAGTGCATCCGGAGCCAGTGTTAGTAGACCCTACCAAAGCGCAAAAGTTAGCCGGTGTTACATTTGTTTTAACCGGAACCTTTGCAAATATGAGTCGCAAGCAGGCTGAGGAGAAGATCCTTGAGTGGGGTGGTAAGGTATCTGGCTCAGTTAGTAAAAAAACCAGTTACGTGGTAGCAGGAGATAGTCCCGGCTCAAAGCTCGACGCAGCCAAAGAGCTTAATGTGCCAGTTATATCCGAAGATGAGCTGCTAAGAATGTTGGCAGGGAGATAGCCCCGCCAATTTGTTTTTTTGTAACGACTGAGCAAATGCGGCAATTGTGACATTTTCCTGCACCATTTTCAGACCGGCAACTGCTGTTTTTAGGTTTAAATCAATGCCGTACCAGTTTTGCTATAGTGATTTGCAAAAGTCCGTGCCAGTAAAACTGGCAAGGCTTTTGCTCTAAATCACTATAGGTTGTTGTTTTGATTCGCGTCCGCTAATCGATAGCGTTTTTCAAGAGCCATTATCCTAAATTCGGCAGTTGCGGGCCTGAAAATGGCGCATCTGACTAAAATCACTTTGTCTTTTGAATTTTCGGTGCTCACCATGACGGTGCCAGGGTTGCGCCTCCGAAAAGTTCAAAATACTTCGTGCTTTTAGCC
>CAZZLV010000106.1:0-8553 GCA_964655155.1 uncultured Bdellovibrionales bacterium | reverse complement strand
GCCGAATTTAGGATTATTGATATGTCCCCTGCACAGTGACCTGCTGAGTCTTGAAGAAACTAAAGCGCTTTTTGGTGGTGTTGTTCAACCCACCGACCCTGATTCCCAGGTTTGCTAGCATCTCGCATTCAGAGCCGATCTTTCCGGTCACGTTGGCAAGATATGAGCCATCTGTCTGGGCGGTTACACCAGTCACACCAGTCAGATCGGCAAGAGTTAGAGCTTTGCGGGTCGATTTTAAATTGCTGAATGTTACCGATGCTGTAGGGAAAGCTACTCCCTTATCAGTCAGATCCTTTTTGACAGCATCTGTGATCAGCTTAGCAACAGCTGTTCTAGCGCTAAATACACATTTGCCAAATGTGCCGACCGCTGATTGAGCTTGAGCTTCGTGGGTAGAGATGCTTGCGGTTAGTAGTATTGTTAAAGTTACAGTAAGAGCGATAGTGTAAAAGATGTTTTTCATGATAACCCCCCAAACGGTACTTGGAGGTTATGCATGAGTTAAAAAGCGATGTAGCATAAAGTCCAAAACCTCTTACTTCCGCCAAGTTACAAGAACCTCTCCGGCTGAAACCTCTTGGCCCTGCTGAACGCAGACGGCTTCAACAACGGCGTCCGCTGTCGCTTTGAGCGGATTTTCCATCTTCATCGCTTCAATCACTATCAAGATATCACCGGCCTTGACCTCTGCCCCAGCAGCCACCCTGACTTCAGAGACGATACCGGGCATTGGGGCTTTCACGTCAGTAGCTACAGAGCGACGTTCTGCGGACGTCCGCTTAGCCGCGATTGACGAAGTTTGGGTTGCAGCGCTTGGGATAACCTCAGCTTGGCATTCCTGTCCATCAACCACAAAGGTCATCAGTGAGCCGAATCGACTCTTAAATTCAACCTCAAAAGATAAACCATCAACAACTATTTTGTAGCGACTCATCTGATGTTCCTCTCAACTCCATCAAGGAGTCCAGCATAATACCAAAGAGATAGGCTCTGTGACACACGGCTGGAAGCGGGCGCAGCAGAGATGCTCCCGTTAGTATCAACAAATAGATCTTTATCAGGTGGTAAAACGGTCTGCAGGCATGAAGCAATTGCTGCTATAACTCGCTCTGAAAGGGGATTCGTCGTGTTGCCACAAGCTCTTTCGTCGAGAAAAAATTGGATTCCATTGTGTGAGAGTGGCGCTGGCAGAGGCGGTCGTAGTGCAATTGTTTTCATTAGGTTCGAGTTAGATTGCGAGTGTGGTTACAGTGGTATGTTGCCGTGCTTCTTTTTAGGATTACTTTGTCGTTTGTTAGATAAAAGAGAGAATGCCTCAATAGCCTTGCGGCGAGTTTCTCTAGGTCGAATGACCGCATCGATGAAGCCAAGCTGCGCGGCTTCCTTAGGGTTGGCGAATTTCTCCCGGTATTCACGGACGAGACGCTCACGCTCCTGCTTCTCGGTGCCACGTGCTACGGCCTCATCAAGTTCCTTGCGGAATATGATACTAACCGCGCCATCAGAGCCCATGACTGCAATCTCAGCTGACGGATAGGCTAAGTTCACGTCAGCTCGTATATGCTTAGAGCTCATTACGTCGTACGCTCCCCCATAAGCTTTGCGGGTAATAACTGTTACTTTGGGCACCGTAGCTTCGGCGTATGCGTAAAGCAGCTTGGCTCCATGGCGAATTATGCCACCGTGCTCCTGTTGTACGCCCGGTAGAAACCCAGGCACGTCCACCAAGGTTAAGAGCGGGATATTAAAAGCATCGCAGAAGCGCACAAAGCGCGCCGCCTTGATACTGGCGTTAATATCTAAACAGCCGGCCAGGTGAGCCGGCTGATTAGCCACTACCCCTATGCTACGCCCGTTCAATCTGATGTACCCGATAACGATGTTGGCAGCGAAGGTCGATTGGATCTCAAAAAATTCATGGGAGTCAGCGATCGTTCTGATAATCTCCTTTATATCGTAGGGCTGGTTAGGCTGCTGCGGAATAAGGGTATCAAGCGCTGGATCTTCGCGAGTTGCTAAATCGCCGGACGCCAAAATTGGCGCTGTGTCTAGGTTGTTTTGCGGTAGGAATGAGAGCAGCGTGCGACAGACTTCAAGCGCATCGCTATCTGTGTCCGCTTCAAGATGTGCAACGCCGCTTAACGAACCATGAGTGTCAGCTCCACCTAGTGCCTCCTTGGACACATCTTCTTTGGTAACTGTTTTTATTACCTCAGGGCCAGTTATGAACATGTGACTGGTATTGCGCACCATGAGTACAAAATCTGTGATAGCAGGTGAATACACGGCGCCACCAGCACACGGGCCCATGATTAGCGAGATCTGTGGCACCACCCCTGAGAGGAGGGTGTTTCTAAGAAATATATCTGCATAACCGCCCAAACTCTCTACACCCTCCTGAATGCGAGCACCTCCAGAGTCATTCAGACCAATAATTGGAGAGCCGATCTTCTCGGCTAGATCCATGACCTTGCAGATCTTCTTAGCATGCATAGCAGCGAGTGAGCCGCCAAATACGGTGAAATCCTGGGCAAAAACGCACACGGTGCGGCCGTTTATAGTTCCACTGCCAACAACTACGCCATCGCCCAGGTAGCGGCGTTCGGACAAGCCGAAGTTAGAGGAACGGTGAGTGACAAACTTATCGACCTCATTAAATGAGCCCGGGTCTAGGAGCTGTAGTACGCGTTCACGAGCGGTGAGTTTGCCGCTTTGATGTTGTTTTGCGATTCGCTCTGGGCCGCCTCCAGCCTCAGCTTCGCTGTCCATTCGGGCTAATTCATCTTGGTATTCCATAGCTACGGGGGATGCTATCGCGCATGAGGGATGCTCGTCGAGAGGTTAACTCATCCTCCAGCAGCCCATAATTCCGCTTTACCGGAGCGACCAGAGGGGGGTATCGTAGTTGCATGAAGCGAGTCCCTATTTTAATCAGCCGTAGTCTATTGTCGTTCGGAATTGTTTGTATCTTTATATCGGGATGTGCGGTGTCTCCGGCGGTATCCCCGGCGCCGGAAGCTCCTTCAGCTCTACTGGACAATCCGACGAGTGTAGAGAGGGCGGCTTTTGAACTGAATTCTGACTTTTACTGTGACCGAAAAAGGTGGCCATTGGAATGGAGCGAGCTAGTAGAGTTTCAACGCCAGCGCGGTAAAGCGGCCTCATGGGTTGAGCAGGTGCAAGAACCGCGGCTGTCTTCACCCCGGGCGATCTTTCTGAGTTTTGAGTATACCGGAGTTGATCAGGCGCCGAGGCGTGCCACCTATATCGCTCCGCCGCGGTGTGATCAAACATCTGCTAAGGAGATAGTTTCAATCGCGGCCGAAGGGGTAGTATTCAAATTGCCGGATGGGTTTGAGCTTATGCCGGTCAAGGATGTGCAGGAGCGTTGGAAGGAGCCACCGTTTCCTGATGCAGCGTGGAGTGCTGCGGAGGGTAGGGTATTGGCGATTAGATTCGGTGAAGTTGAAATCAAGCCCGAGGAGTTGCCTAAGTACGCAGAGGATATGGCTGAAGCTTACGAGTCCTCGATACCTTCATTGGTATGGACTTTTAAGGATTCCAAGGTTATTGGCGGAAAACCGGTGTTATATCATGAATTTCAAAGTCAAGCTTTGCAGGGGCCAACTTCGAATGTAGTCCTTTCAAGTGTTTTTGATGGTCGTCTCTTCGCCATTACGATTAGTGGCCCAACCGAGTATGCAGATGCGGTCGTTCAAGCGGCGCGGCAGATCGAGCGGACGCTGCAGATTCGTTAAACGGGAAGATTTGTTAAAAGGTTCTGGAGCATGACGCAGGATTCTAAAGACCCCAAGACCTCATCGGGGATTGCGATTAAGAGTTCGTATCACCGTGCCGACAGCGCCGGCATCGAGGATGAGGTACCAGGGGTATTCCCATACACCCGTGGGATACATCCGACTATGTACCGCGGAAAGATATGGACGATGCGTCAATATGCTGGATTTGGTAGCGCTGACGACACTAATTCCCGCTATCAGTTCCTGCTTAAGCAGGGGATCACCGGATTGAGTATAGCCTTTGATCTGCCCACCCAGATGGGGCGTGATCCAGATCATCACCTAGCGCGCGGAGAGGTGGGAAGGGTCGGGGTCTCGGTCTCGACCCTTGAGGTTATGGAGCGACTGCTGAAGGATATCCCGCTAGAAAAAGTCTCAGTATCGATGACGATAAACGCCACAGCGGGGATTCTGTTGGCTTTTCTCTTGGTGCTTGCAGAGCGGCGCGGTGTAAGCTGGGGAGACCTACGGGGAACGATTCAGAACGATCTGCTTAAGGAGTATATCGCTCGTGGTACCTATATCTATCCGCCACGACCAGCTATGCGGATTGTCACTGATATATGCGCTTTTTGTAAGTCGAATGTGCCGCAGTGGAATACAATTAGCATCTCTGGATACCACATACGCGAGGCTGGCAGCACTGCGGTGGAGGAGCTGGCGTTTACTCTGGCCGACGGGCTTGAGTACCTCAAGGCTGCGATCGAGAATGGTTTATCGGTTGATGATGTGGCACCGCGAATGGCTTTCTTTTTCAATTGTCACAATAACTTCTTCGAGGAGGTAGCAAAGTTTCGTGCTGCGCGCCGTTTGTGGGCCACATTGGTTAAAGAGAGGTTTAAACCAAACGATGAGAGGTCTCTGCTTTTGAGGTTTCATACGCAAACAGCCGGGAGCACACTAACCGCACAGCAACCACACAACAACATAATCCGCACGACGATTCAGGCGCTGGCAGCGGTGATGGGTGGCACGCAATCCTTGCATACAAATGGTTTTGACGAGGCGCTTGGTCTGCCAACCGAGGAGAGTGCGCGTTTGGCGTTGCGAACTCAACAGATTATCGCAGACGAATCTGGGGTTGCTCTTGCAGCCGACCCGTTAGGTGGGAGCTATCTTGTAGAATCACTAACAGCGGAGCTTGAGGAGCAGGCGCGCCAAAGAATTGAAACGATCGATGCTATGGGTGGAATGCTTGCAGCGATAGAGCAGCGTTACCCGCAAGGCGAGATTGAGAATTCGGCGTATGACGCTCAACGTGCCATAGAGAAGGGAGATGGTCGCGTGGTCGGCGTCAATGTTTATTGTGAGGGCTCGCCAATCGAGCCGCCGATTCTAAACATAGATCAACGAGTGGAAGCGGCCGAGCAGAGCGCTTTGGCCGCCTTTAAGCATAATCGCGATCTGACCCGCGTGCACGCTAGCTTGCGGTCGTTAAGCGCTATCGCTCAAAGGGTGCCGAAGGGTGCTCCGCAAGTGGCTGACGGTAGCCTTATGGCAGCAACGGTAGAGTGTGTGCGAAACTCCTGTAGTCTGGGCGAGATCTCCGACGCGCTGCGAGCAGTATTCGGCGAGTACCACTCGGAATGATTGAAAATTTAGGCCAGGTGTTCGGTCATCAGGTCCTGTCCATTTTTGCTTGAACCTTGGTAGACGTTGTTTTACCTTATACGGATGGCTTGTTGATACGGTTTCCGGTTGCTCTAAAGCGCTGGAATGGTCTATAACGCTGAACGCTTAATCTTGGTCTAATTTATGTATCAAGGTCTGCCATAGCTGCAAGCAGAGTGTGCAGGGTAGAAAGCCGGACTATTGAGTAGCGCAGAGAGGAGTTACTATGAAGAAGAAAGAGCTAGATCAGTTAAAGAAGCTACTCGAAGATGAGAAGCGTCGTATTCTGCGTCATCTCGAAGATATAAGTGATACCTCCGTGCAAGATATCGATACACCATCAGGGGATTCCGTTGATCTAGCCGCGCTTGAAATTAACCAAAATTCGCTAGTGAAAGTTGGTAAGCGTGAGCTTAATCATCTTAAGAAGATAGACGCAGCGCTACAGAAGATTGAAGACGGTACATATGGTGAATGTGAGAGTTGCGGCGAGCAGATTGCGCTAGCGCGACTGCTCGCCCGGCCGGTGGCCCAGCTCTGCATCGATTGCAAGACAGCTCAGGAGAACGAAGAGCGTAAATACACTGATCGTTCCAGTGATGAGGAATCAGAAGGTCTCCCTGATGAAGGTGAGGAGCTTTAGTCGACGGCTGTTAATCGGTTGGCGGCGTTATGGGTCTGGTTGAAGGCAGGCGGGTAGGAGCTCAGGCGCTTTGTGAGCTTAAGGAAGGGCTGCGAATCGGCATTGAGTATATTTTGGCCGCACCAGCCAAGGTTAATCTGCGTCTGAAAGTTTTGGGGAGGCGCGCTGACGGCTATCACCTACTCAGTATGCTTAACGCGTCAACCTCTCTGGCTGATGAAGTGCGCGTTACGTTGAGCCCTGTGAGCGATGCTCCTTTCGATGTCAGTGTGATTAGCGAGCCCGCCGCAGCGGTACCGGGTAATGCTTTAGATAATTCCGTTGCGCGTGCTTGGAGTAGCTTCTGGGGTGAATTCTCAGAAGATGGAGCTCCATGTGGTGTCTCGGTTGTAATCATTAAGAGGATTCCGGTCGGTGGCGGCTTGGGGGGCGGCAGCAGTGACGCCGCGGCTATGCTGCGATTTCTGGCGCAAACATGTGCCGATCGTTTGTGCCAACTCCTTAGCATAACTGCGGCTGAGTTTGATAAGCGGATGATGAAGACTGCGTTGGCGATCGGGGCTGATGTTCCGTACTCATATCGAGGTGGTTTATGCTGGGTTACAGGAATCGGCGAGCAGGTAACTCCTCTGCCAGATATCGCCGCATGGCCTGGAGATGTGCTCATAACGGTACCGCCGGTATCGGTACCAACTGGTGATTTTTATCGATTTTTTCGGCAGCTGCATCCGCAGCTTCCAGAGACCAGTGACCCAGTTATGGAGCGTATTAGTGAAGGTGGAGTGCCAATCTCGCATAGCGAGCTACTCGCTAACGATTTTGAGTCTGATGTAGTGGTATTTCGGCCCGGTGTAGCAGAGGCGCTGCGTCTCGCTCGCAAGTATTATCCGCACACTACATCGTTGACCGGTTCAGGGTCGGCGATCTTCAGCTTGGTGCCGGAGCAGCTGGTTAGCTCCGTTTCGGCATTTATAGCGGATATGGCGGCCCGGGGCGTACTGGTGCACCGTGCCAAGATGTTGCAGCGTGCTCAGATGTTTACGGAGGATGTGTGTGGAGTACTTGCCAAAAGGCTCTAAGTGTTCTACTCAGTTAGCGCAAGTGGTGCCCGGTAGCCAAGTGGTAAGGCAGCGGATTTTGATTCCGCCACACGCAGGTTCGACCCCTGCCCGGGCAACCAGATAGTCCCACTTAGCGCAGCGTCCTAAGGCGCTGCAGCGTCCTAAGGAGCCTCTGTGACTAGACCTCTTCTTGTGTTCTCTGGCCGATCTAATCCGGCTTTCTCAAAGGCTGTGTGCGACACTCTTTCAATCCCGCTTGGCTCGATAGAATCGACCCAGTTCGCCGATGGTGAATTATCGGTAGAGATCGGCGATAACGTGCGTGGCGGTGATGTATTTGTGATTCAGAGCACCTGTAGTCCGGCTAATGATCGGCTTATGGAGCTGCTAATTATTGTGGATGCGCTTAAGCGCTCTTCAGCTGGGAGAATCACCGCAGCAATACCTTACTTTGGTTATGCGCGGCAGGATCGTAAGGTGAAGCCCCGGGTACCGATCACCGCCAAGCTTGTGGCAGATATGATAACCACAGCTGGGGCGGATCGGTTGCTGACGATGGATCTCCATGCTGGACAGCTAATGGGGTTCTTTAACATTCCGGTTGATAATCTATTTGCCCTCCCGGTGCTCTTGCCATTTCTGATGCAGAAATACGGTACGGAGGGGGTAACCCTCGTTGCTCCTGATGTTGGAGGTGTAGAGCGTGCCCGTTTGTTCGCTACGCGGATGGGAAACGCCCCGATTGCTGTAATTGATAAGCGGCGGGCTGGGCCAAACATGGTCGCTTCCATGAATGTTGTAGGTGACGTAGAGGGTCAGGTGTGTCTGATTGTCGACGACATGGTTGACACCGGAGGGACTCTGATTAAAGCAGCCGATACGCTTTTGGAGCAGGGGGCTAAGAGTGTTGCGGCGTGTTGTGTACACCCAGTACTCTCAGGCGATGCGAAGAAGCGCCTGCAGGACAGCAGGATTTCGGAGTTAATCGTTACAGATACGATCCCACAACCGGGAGAGTTGGGTGATAAGTTCTCAGTACTATCGGTAGCCCAGCTCTTTGCTGAGGCCATCCGCCGAATCCACTCAGATGATTCAATTAGCAGTCTTTTTAGGTAGTTTAGCTTCAACCTAAATTCGGCAGTTGCGGGCCCGAAAACGGCGCATCTGGCTAAAATCACTTCGTCTTTTGAATTTTCGGTGCTCACCCTGACGGTGCCAGGGTTGCGCCTTAAGAAAAGTTCAAAATACTTCGTGCTTTTAGCCACCTGCACCAATCTTGTTCTCCTTAACTGCCGAATTTAGGTTGAAATACCTTGACATATAGCGTTTTTCAAAAGTCCGTAGCGATATAGCGGCTTTTGGAAAACGCTATTGATTCGCGGACGCGAATCAAAACAACAACCTATAGTGATTTACGGCAAATTGTGCCACGAGG
>CAZZLV010000105.1:0-8718 GCA_964655155.1 uncultured Bdellovibrionales bacterium | reverse complement strand
CCAGATGCGCCGTTTTCGGGCCCGCTACTGCCGAATTTAGGTTCATGTTTTCAAAAATTAATCAGGCTAGGTTGAACATATTCGGCCAGTCTGCCGGCCAGCTGCACAAACGGGGCTGGATTGCGTGGCTGCCCGTTGTGGCGCACCTCATAGTGCAGATGTGGGCCTGTTGAACGCCCTGTATTCCCTGACAACGCGATAACCATACCTCGGCGTACTCTCTGACCCTCTCGCACCAGAGTTGCGCTAAGATGAGCATACCTTGTGATCAGATTTGGAGCATGCTGCACATCGACCATGACTCCGTAGGTACGGTCGTGCTCAACTTTGATTACCGTTCCAGCACCAGTGGCCATTACTCGGCTACCTACCCTCAAAGATATATCAACTCCGTAATGAAATGAAGGGCTGTGAGAAAACGGCGAACGACGGTGGCCAAATCCTGATGTTAACGCACCCTGTACCGGCGTACCTAGAGGCAAGAACTCCAAAACTGATATAAAGCGATTGATCCGAGACACTAGCGCATTATCTGAAACGTCACGCAGATCCTCTGCACTCTCTTCGCATCCTTCAGCGCCGCTTTCGTTATCTGCGACAGCAACCTCGCTATGCATCGCTTCACTATCTAGGTATCCTTCGCAGGGCTCCTCGGCTCCTCCAACTCCATCGTCTTCATCGGAGTTATCATCCTGGGGTGATATTCCACGCAAGCGCGGTGAGTTCAAGATCGCCGCCAACTCACTCTGTCTCTCAGGGGTTTGTAGGCCTTTCTCTATACGAGCACTTTTAGAGCGCTGTCCACGATCACGAAAAAGCCCAAGAGCCGTAACACCCTCTATTAATGTCTCAAGCTCAGTGATTTTTTTTGTCAACGCGCCTTCAAGCTCAGCACTCTGCTTTGTGCGCTTTGAACGGAGCGCTATCAGCTCAGAGAGCATCCGCGAATTGGCAGCCTGCAAGCTCGATTGCGCTGCCTTAGCTCGGTAAAGCTCATACTGATCGCGAACGAGAGATCGATAGACACGATCAACTGCTGAAATGATCGGCTCTGCCAATACAATACCAGCTATAAGCACTACCATAGCCACAGACCGCCGGCTAACGACGCGCGGATTCCTCGGTATCTGTTCTATATCCCTGCGTTGCTGCATAGTAATCGGATTATGCAAACTAAATGGTGCTTTGTTTCGCTTCGCAACTGCGGCTACCTTTTTGGCGGCGACTCGGCGCAAAGTGCTTCTTGGGGGAGCAGCTTTTCTCACCTGCTTGGCGCCCCCTTCAACCCTACGTCTTAACCTGGCGATGCGCGCCCTTCGTGTTCTAGCAGGTGTTCCGAGGTATGACGCCATCACCCTTCCCAAACTGCGATATGACCAATGTCGATAAACAGCATGTCAAAACTGTATAGTGCCCGTAGCGGGGACAACTATAGTGATCTGCAAAAGTCCTTGCCAGTAAAACTGTCGAGGCTTTTGCCGTAAATCACTATAGGTTGCTGTTTTGATTCGCGTCCACGAATCGATAGCGTTTTCCAAAAGCCGCTATATCGCTACGGACTTTTGAAAAACGCTATACTCAAACAACAGTTGACCCCTTCAAAGACCTGGCAGAGGCTAGTAAACACCTCGCCAACGGTCAACTAGAGCCCGACAATACGAGCTATTACGATCTATTTCAAACAGTCTTAGCGTGATTCAATCAACTCACGTGCCGAGGCACGGGAAGCATCTGTAATGGTAAAGCCCGCTAACATGCGCGCTATCTCGTCCACCTTCTCACTCTCTGAGAGCGCCCTGACTACCGTCATCGTGCGCTCGCCGACCTCCTTCTGCACCAAAAAGTGCTTATCTGAAAGGGACGCCACCTGCGGCAAGTGCGTAATACAGAGTATCTGAGACTGGTTGGAGATATCCTTGAGCATCCTTCCAACCGAGCGCGCCACCCCGCCGGAGATCCCGCTATCAACTTCGTCGAAAATCAGCACATTAACCCCCGACTGCTCCCTAAGGATCTTTTTTAGCACCAGCATCACCCGCGATAGCTCGCCTCCCGAAGCAATCTGAGCCAGAGGACCGAACGGCTCGCCTTTGTTAGTAGAGATCACAAACTCGACTCGGTCTGTGCCATTTGCAGTCGGCTCACACGGAGCAAAACTAACATCAATAGCCGCTCCCAGCATCGCCAACTCAGATAGATCCTTAGCTACAGCGCCGATTAGCTTCTTAGCCGCTGCCTGACGCACCTCACGGAGCTTTTTACCGATCTTTTCAACCTCAACATAGAGACCATGAACCTCACGCTCAAGCGCTGCACTCGTCTGACTAGCCCCTAGACGCCCCAGCTCATCGCGCGCTTTTTCTAAGCGCTCAGCTAGCCCACCATCATTTAGTCGATACTTACGCTCGAGTCGCGCCAACTCAGAGAGTTGCTCACGCAGCTCTTCTAGGGTTGATGTATCGAGATCTAGCGCATCCAAGTAGCGACTAATACCAAGCTCAATTTTTGACAGCGCATCACAAGCTAGTTCAAACTCTTTAACTAAAATGGCAGTTGTCTGATCTAGCCGCTGCATGTCGCCCAGCGCGCTTGAGATCTCGCGTAAGGTGACACTTAAGCCATCCTCTCCTGAGAGAAGGTGCAACGCTCGTTGGCCTGCCTGTAGCAATTTCTCGGCGTTGCCGATGCGCTTAATCTCATTCTCAAGTTCCTGCCTACGACCGGTACGCAGCTGCGGAACCATCTCAAGCTCTTCGACAACCATGCGTAATTCATCACGTCTCTCAAAACCTTGGGCCTCCTCTCGCTGCAGGCGCGCGAGGGCTTGTTTAGCTTCATGCCAGCGCTGAAAGCTTGTACGCATCGACTCACGCAGCGAATCATTCTCGGCAAACCCGTCAAGCAGCTCAACGTGAAACTTGGGATCAAGCAGCTTAGTTTGGTGGTGTTGGCTGCAGATATTCACGAGCTTTCGGACGATCTCCTCAAGTAGAGAAACCGTACCAAGTCTGCCATTTATCAACACCTTTCCACGCCCTTCCCGTGGCTGTGTACGTGACACTACGATTTCATCTCCAGAACCAACTATCTCCGGCAGCTCGGCGCGAATTGCCGAAGCTACCTCGGTTAGGTCAAAAAGCGCTTGCACCTCCATCTGGTCTGCTCCAGCGCGGATTAAGCTCGCAGAGCCCTTACCACCGAGGATGAACTCAAGCGCGTTTAATATAATCGACTTTCCAGCGCCAGTTTCGCCGCTAATTACGTTAAACTTAGGGTGAAATGAGAGAGACTGCCGATCGATTATCGCAAAATTAGTGATCGTTAGTTCGGATAGCATCGGGCTGGCTTGTAAAACGGTGATACTTCGCAAAACATTGTCTTCCCTGGATTGTGCTACGAACCGGAGAACAACTGCAAGCTTTTTGCGGCTCAGTTTTATCGCTAATCAGGCCGATTAGGCACTCCCCAGTTCAGTTTGGTACGTAAGATATCAAAGTAACTCTTGTCCTCAGAGATAACAAAGCGCACCGTCTGTTTAGCCTGGCTCACTCTAACTATATCGCCGGGAGTGAGAGGCTCAGATACCTGTCCATCTATAGTAACGATAACTTCATCACTAAACCTAGGAAGCTCTAGCTCAATCCGAGCTGATCCCGGGAGAATAAGCGGCCGATTCGTTAGCGAATGTGGACAGATCGGTGTGACGAGAATAACGCTTAGTGCTGGGTGCGCTATTGAACCACCAGCCGCCAATGAATAAGCCGTTGACCCAGTTGGTGTAGCAAAGATGATTCCATCCGAACGGATACGCGCCACATCATACCCGTTAACCGCAAGGTCGAGCTCTGGCAACGGCGAGCGCGCCCCTTTCTGTACGACCACATCGTTTACCGCCTGTGATTCAAAGACGACCTTTCCATCTCGCTCTACTACAACATATAACAAGACACGCTCAGCGCAGCTTACTTTGCCATTTAGTGCGTCATCGAGAGCCTGGATCACCTGATCGGGTGGTACCTCGGTCAGAAACCCCAAGTTTCCAAAGTTGACTCCTACAAAAACAGGAGATGATCCTTTGACGTAACGCGCCACACCGATCAACGTTCCATCTCCACCAAGGGTTACAATCGGATCTGCTCGATCAACTAGCTCCTGCGGAGAGAAGCCAGGCTCTGTAAGCTGCAAGATCTGCGCAGTTTGCCGCTCTGCATCTACCAGTATATTTCGCGAAGCACACCATGCCAGCAACTGCTCTGCACAGCTGACTATCTTTTGATTACCGGGCCTAATTACTAAACCAACTCGTTTTGCCATGTTATTTCGCCACTACAGGTTGCTCTACTACAGGATTCTGAATATCTGCCAACACAGCCCGCAGGCGCTCGTCTGCTACCTCCTGAGAGCGATATTCGTGACCCGTCATTGCTGCCACAACTCTCCCTGGGCCTGACACTACTTTATCATAGGTCTCTGACCACTGTTTACCATCTTCTTCAGGTAAGAGCGATGAAACTGTAACGGGTTGATAACCACTCACCGAGAGAGCAGCATTACCGAGCAGGTAGAGCGCATATGGCGGAAAGAGCACTACGGCACCAACGCTTAAAGCTGCGTCACCGAGACCAGCACCATAAGCAAAGTTTCCCCCTAGCGTCCCGAGCACCTGCTTTGCCTGCTGTGAGGTCATTGGCTTACCAACTACATCGAGACCAGATGGGTTATCCTCGGGCCGCTTGCGAATAACGCCGCATCCAATAACAACAAGAGCCACGCTTAGAGCTCCGAGTAAGATAACGCTGCGGCGGAATCCGAGATTAAGTACGCTGCTCAATTTGGCATAAGCAAGAGCTCTGAAACACCTGCCAGCAGAGTCTGAATAAGCAGTTGGGGATTCACTGAACACTCCTCCATTCTGCACTAGAGGTCTCGCTACCAAAAGGGAGAAAAACTAAACCGTATTTTTCACGAAGCTCGCTGCGCTCCCCGTGAAAAATGCTCAGAAAAAGACCATCCACGGCCTTTTTCTTCAGCGCCTACAGTTTGTGTGGGACCCATAGTGCCCACACAAACTGTAGGCTCTAAATTCAGCAGTTGCGGGTCTGAAAATCGCGCATATTACTAAAGTCACTGTGTCTTTTGAATTTTTAAGTGCTCACCCTGACGGTGCCAGGGTTCAAGCCCCCAAAAAATTAAAAATGCCCCTGCTTTTAGCCAGCTGCACCATTTTCATCTACCTTAACTGCCGCATGTAGGATAAATATCGCGCCAAACAACAGTAGAAAAATGGCAATAACTTGCGCCTCGCTAAATCCCAAGATTACTTGGGGATTAATTCTGAAAACCTCCACTACGATGCGCTCAAGAGAAATCAGAGCTAAGTAAAGGCCAAATCGTTGTAGTGGTTTTATGAGTATTGTTTTGCTCTGCTCGACCCCAGAAAGCACAAACAGAATCGTCAGCGCAATCGTCGACTCAAATAGCGGCGTTGGATACACCCGGATACCTAGCGGTGTCGGCACTACTCCGGTGGCATACGACATCCCCCAAAATCCTTGCGTTACTGCACCGTAATCACCATCCCCAGAGAGTTGGCACCCTAGCCTACCAACTGCATATCCGAGCGTTAGCGCTGGCCCAAGCGCATCACAGAAACGCGCCACCCCCACTCCATCTCGCCGAGCCATGAGAAACAGAACGATCGAAGCGATTATAAATCCACCGTAAAATGTGAAGCCCGCACTCGCAAAAAGCGTTCCGAATATGTCATGCCGCACATACGACCAATTCTCAGCCATATACCAGAGACGGGCACCAACTAAGCCCGATACTCCCGCTGCAGTAACATAGCGCTCAGCTAAACGCGGATCGACCTGATACACCTGAAAACTTTTGGCCAAGCGTAGCGCCCCAGCAAAGAGTGCCAACGCCACCATCAGGCCGAAGCTACGAATCGGGAGTGGTCCCAGCTCAAGAACGTTTGGAATCATACGCCTACTTTAGAAGCTCTTGAAACACCTGCAAAGCTTGATTCTGCGACCATTCTCGCGGCCCGATAATCTTGGTCACGGGCATACCAGCGCCGGGATCATTAAGAATCATCACCCTCTTTTGACTATCCAGGACAAAAGACTCGGGAAATCCCTTGAGCTCAAACTGACGCTTGCTCATACCCTTCTCGTCAAGCAGCACCGGATAGGTAATTCCGTTGCTCTGAACGGCCTGCCTAACGTTCGCCACGGTATCATCAACAGCAACACCTACTACGGTAAGTCCTTGCGCATCGAGACGCCTGTACATCTGCTCAAGCGCTGGCAATTCCGCCATGCATGGAGCACACCAGGTCGCCCAAAAGTTAACCAGCGTGACCTTTCCAGAAGCCTGTCGCTGTGAAAGCACTTGATGTAATGAAAGCGGATTGCCTGCGAGATCAACTCCGATCACATCAGGCGCTATCTCTCCCGGGTAGATCCCACGACGCGATCCTGAACATGCGCAAAAAATTAACGCCGCTGCTACCACTACGAGTAACAACGGCGTAAGAGCGTATCTCGTCTTCACCAAGACCGTCCCTGTGGCTCTATACCTACTCAGCCTTAGCTGCTAAAGAAGCTGAAGGGATCTTACCGTATTTCTTCTTAAACCGGTCGACACGACCCTCTACATCGAGAAGCTTCTGCTGTCCGGTGTAAAAAGGGTGACACTTTGAGCAAACACCTACGCGGATCTCTGGGATGGTAGCGCCAGTTGAAAAATTGCTGCCGCAACCTCCACAATAGACGGTTGCATCGTAATAAGTTGGGTGAATTTCATCTTTCATAGCTCGGTGAGAGTACTGTACCGGTGGGGCCAATGTCAACACCGACGGCTGGCTTAAGCCGCCCTGCGCCCTATCTTCCAACGATTATAGAAACTTGCCAATGCGCCAGGGTAAGCCTGCTCAACCTGGTCAATCACCAATCCTAACGCTAATTGCGGATCCTCTTCTAGTGTGGCTGGGTTGGGCAGCTGCGCAACGATCGCCATCGCTATCTCCTGCTCATGAACCAGAAATCGGGCGGCTTCTGAGAAACGATTAGCGATCTGGAGTATATTGAAAACCACGTTGTGCTCGATAGCTAAATGAAATGAGGTAGCCAACTCTCTAACAATACGGTGAATCACCTGCGGAGAGATCTCTCCAGGGTAGTTGGCCAGACCGAACAGCCATCCGTCTATCTCTATCTCGAACACCTCATCGTAGCGATCTTTTACCGGCAACATAGTAGCTTAAATCCAACTAATCGATCTGCTTTAAAATATCCTCTGGGTCAAAATCGATGACCGGTATCCCAAAAAACGGACTACTAACAGATCGTGGCACCTCGGGTAACTGCTTCACATCTTCTCCACGATCAGCTTGCGCCTTGACCCTTCCTAAAAGCACAAAAGCCACATAACCAGCTGCCATAGTTCGAATATCCTCAAATATCTTAGTAACGGAGTCCGGCGACAAAGAATCTGGTAGGCGCGACAGGAGCTCCAGCTTCTCAAACTGCGTAGCCTCATTTTTAATTAACAGGATCCGTATATCATCGAATTCATCAGGCTCAACACCGAGACGCTTCAGATCCGCCTGTAACAGCTGCGATAACATCCACACCCATGATGGCTGCGACTGCTGAGGAGCTACATCCCTGACCTTAATCTTCGGCGCAGGGGTCGAGCTACGCGCGGCAGCCGCACGCCCGGCAAGGGCGCGTGGTGGTGGCAGCTTATTTGATTCGATAGCTGGGTTACCAAAATCTGCTGAAGCACCGAGCGGCCCTGCTCCGATGATCTCAATCGGATTCCGCAACATGCTCTGTCTGCCACTCGCACCTGCCATCTGCGAGGCGCGCTGTACACTTAAGGGGTCGCGAGCAGTTCCCGCGGTGTCTCTATTGGCGCTAGCCGCTCCAAGCTCGCGGCGTTTTGCCGGATCGAGGATCTCCCCAAATTCATCATACAGCTGCGCAAGTCCATCTTCAATCAACTTGCCTAGACGGGATTTAATCGGCCGAAGAATAAGCTGCTTTGCAAGCACGCGCTGCACTTGGATGTGCTGCATGTCATCTCGTTCATCAAGCTGTGTCGGATTGACAACGCGAGCAACCATCGAAGTCCCCTTACAAAACGTTCCGATCGCCGCGCTATAGCGCTCTCCAGAGGTCCGTAGCAAAATCGCGGCCTTTGAAGAACGCTATCGATTCGCGGCTGCGAATCAAGACAACAAAGTATAGTGATTTACACCAAAAGCCTCGGCAGTTTTACTGGCACGGGGTGTTGCAAATCGCTATAGCCTAGCGGCGCTAGCATGCAGAACCAGCAATCCTATATTCTGCAGTTAATGGGGATAAAAATGGTGCAGATGGCTAAAAGCACGCGGTATTTTGAATTTTCTTAAGACTTGAACCCTAGCACCGTCAGGGTGAGCACCGAGAATTCAAAAGACGAAGTGATTTTAGCCATATGCGCCATTTTCAGACCCGCAACTGCCAAATTTAGGGTGATGCATTTCTGCGCCCTAGCCCCTTATCCGCACGAAGAAGCATTCTGATTCAGATATAGAGAGTTATTAACGGTCTAAAACGAACTATAACGAGGGCTCGGATTGCGCCTCCAAAAAGCCCCAAATAAGGCGCAACCCTGGCGCCGTCAGGGTGAGCACCGAAAATTCAAAAGACAAAGTGATTTTAGCCA
>CAZZLV010000104.1:0-8721 GCA_964655155.1 uncultured Bdellovibrionales bacterium | reverse complement strand
TTCAAGAGTCCTTAGCTATATATGGGCTCTTGGAAAACGCTATCGATTCGCTGACGCGAATGAAAACAACAACCCACAGTGATTTACGACAAAATCCTAGTCAGTTTTACTGGCGCGGACTTTTGCGAATCACTATAGTCAGGCGTCTGGAGTTTGTGCATACACGCACTTTAGCTTGGCTTGATTGAGGTGTTCATGGCATCACCACTCTGTCATCGGATCTTATTAGCGCTAGTTTTTCTCTCTGTTGGATTAGCTGCGGCTCAAGAGGTTCCTTTCACACCGCGACACGACGCAATCTCGCCAGATTCAATACGTGCCAATAGTTCAACACGGGCCAAGAAGACCCAAACTGTAGAGGTTAATCCCGCACGTGCACCTAAGCTACATTCGTTGGCTCGCTTTAATCCGCTCTTTATGGAGATGTGTCAGCTGCTAGAACTTGAGCAGCGCCGAGAGCGTATTCAGCTTGTTGCCAAGACTGCGTCCGATGATGAGCAGGAGTGTCCGTCTTGCCGCGCTTTCGCGCGACAGATCGCCCAGTCTTGTGCTCCGAAACCACGGATGAAGAAAGCAACGAAGCGTAACGCTTTAGGAGAACAAGCAGCAACTCCTACCTCGGTAGCGGGAGATAATAATCACAAGGGTGAAGATAAGCTATTCAAGCGCTATCCGCGCACTGATTTAATCGATGTCTTAAGCCGGCTAAGCGAAGCACTCTATCAAGATAGCCCTGGCCAAGGTCCAGGATTTACAGCGATCAAGAGCTTTGAACGGCGGCTCTTTGCAGTTCCGGATCTCGCTATTGGAGAGAGAGAGTATTTCGGAATAGTAATAGCGTATCTCTATTCGGCTTGGGCGGGCAGGCCTGGATCGCCCCTGGAGATCGCCACCCCAAGCCCCGCGGAGGTTGCTGAGTTGTTTAACCTAAAGACGGTAGTTAAGGAGGATTAAACCTAAATTCGGCAGTTGCGGGCCCGAAAACGGCGCATCTGGCTAAAATCACTGCGGCTTTTGAATTTTCGGTGCTCACCCTGACGGTGCCAGAGTTAAAGCCTACGAGCAGTTTAAAATATTTCGTGTTTCTAGCCATCTGCACCAGTTTAATCTGCCTTAACTGCCGAAGTAAGGCTAGAAGTACCAAGCTTTATCTGCATGCTCCTGAATTCCAGTCAACCTGACATAAGCTGATAAGTCAGGGCACTTGTTGACGAAACAGATAGACAGGACTAGAGTTAGGGGGTCGCTTAAATGGTCGTATTGGTGTTTTCGTGGATTGTTTGCCTTTGGCATATTGATCAACACGATTCGCTACAGACCGGCACAGGTGCAGATACAAACCTAAAATGGCCAGTTGCGGGTCTGAAAATGTCGCATATGACTAAAATCACTTTGTCTTTTTAATTTTCGGTGCTCACTCTGGCTGTGCCAGGGTTCAAGCCTCCTAAAAATTCAAAATACTTCGGGTTCTTAGCCATCTGCACCCTTTTCATCCGCCTTAACTGCCGAATTCAGGGTAAACAGCCCCGTAGTTTCTTTGGACTCCTTATCTCGGTTCGGGAGGGCAAGGCGCGCGGTGAGCATAAACGTAAAAACCTAGAACCGCGTGAGCAGTAAGTAAATACATGACAAGTTCATTTTCAGCAGGCTCGTTTGGGGGCTTTAAGGGAAGCGCAGGAGAGGGATCGTTCGCAAGTGAGTTTGAGGCTCTATTCCGTGACAAGGGAGATAACATCCGTCCAGGCAAGATCGTTCCAGGAGTTGTGACGGCAGTTGGTAAAGAGATGGTATCGGTAGACATCGGCTTTAAGTCCGAGGGTGTGGTACCGACCGAGCAGTTTGTAAACGCAGAGGGGAAGGTCGGTGTAAAGGTTGGTGATGCAGTTGATGTGCTCATCGTTGCCCTCGAGAACGATATGGGCCAAGTGCTTCTATCTAAGGAAAAGGCCGACCAAAAGCGTGTCTGGGAGAGCGTTGAAGCAGCCTACAAGAGTGGCGAGAAGATCTCTGGCAAGGTTACTCAGAAGGTAAAAGGCGGTCTCCAGGTGGATATCGGTATACCGGCATTTTTGCCCGGTTCGCAGATCGATATCCGTCCGCATCGCAACCTCGATAAGTTTCTTGGCCAGGATTACGACTTTAAGGTTCTTAAGATCACCCGTGACAAGGGCAATATCGTACTGTCTCGTCGAGCAGTTTTGCTGAGCGAGCGAGATGAGCTTAGAACAGCCACACTCAAGGTGCTTCAAGAGGGTGTGGTTATGGAAGGCGCTGTCAAGAACGTCACCGATTACGGTGCTTTCATTGACCTTGGTGGTATCGATGGATTGCTCCATATTACGGATATCTCGTGGGGTCGCATCAACCATCCTTCAGAGAAGCTCTCCGTTGGCCAGACTGTGCCAGTAGTGGTTCTCAAATATGACCCAGATAAGGAGCGTGTTAGCCTAGGTATGAAGCAGCTTACCCAGGATCCTTGGGTCACTGCGCACGAGCGCTTTCCAATCGGTGGACGTGTTAAGGGTCGCGTTAAGTCTGTTACAGATTACGGTGCGTTCGTTGAACTCGAAGAGGGTGTCGAAGGACTCATTCACGTTTCAGAGATGAGTTGGACTAAGAAGGTTAGGCATCCATCGAAGATCGTCAGTGAAGGTGATAGCGTAGAAGCAGTGATTCTCGGTATCGATTCCGAACAACAGCGCATTAGCCTGGGTCTTAAGCAACTTATGCCGAATCCGTGGGATGACCTCCAGATGCTCCACCCTGTTGGTTCGCGCGTTAAGGGTAAGGTTCGCTCAATTACTGAGTTCGGGATCTTTGTTGGTATCGAGGACGGAATTGATGGACTGGTGCATATCTCTGACTTTTCATGGACCAAGCGTATTAAGGATCCGAAGGAGATTCAGGAGATGTTTAAGAAGGGTGACGAGGTGGAGGCAGTTGTCCTCGACATCGATGCTTCTAACGAGCGTCTCAGTCTCGGAGTCAAGCAGCTAACTGAAGATCCGTGGGTATGGATCGCGCAGCGGCATCCGATTGGCACCAAGAAGAAGGGTAAAGTTACCGCTATTACTGAGTTCGGTATCTTTGTTGAGATCGAGGAGGGAGTAGAGGGTCTTATTCACAACTCGCAGCTCGGACTAGAGCAGGGTCAGGATGTCGCTCAGGTATACCCAGTAGGCAGCGAGATTGAGGCTGAGATCACCAACGTTGATACTCAGGAGCGTCGCATCAGCTTGAGTGCTCGTTCAATTAAGGAGCGTGCGCGCAAGGATTACGATGGATCCTATATGGGTGAGGATGATAGTGGCCGCGTAACATTCGGAGACCTGATCCGAGAGCAGATGCGGGGTACAGACAAAGAGTAGCGCTAGGAGTTGCTTTTTAGAGCCTGAGCGGGGTGAGGAGCGTTGAGCTCTTCGCCCCGTTTTTCCTTTACTTTCTCAGCTCTCAGTAAGAAAGCCGTTTGTCTCTAGCCCGTATTTTTCACGAAGCTCGCTGCGCTCGCCGTGAAAAATGGTCGGAAAAAGGCCATCCATGGCCTTTTTCCTCATCGACTAAAGTTTGTGTGGGACCCATAGTGCCCACACAAACTGTAGGCTCCAAATTACTCCGCTGCGCTTCGGAATTTGCAAGTGCTTCCTTGCACTTGCTCGCCCGAATCTTGCACTTTCGTGCAACATTCGGGCTAGAACTTTCCTACATCTTGGCACCTTTGTAGTAAAAACGCAGATATCTTTACCCCTGGCGAGTACGAGATAAGCTCAGGCTCTAGCGACTCAAGTACAAAAGAGTTCCAGGTGATCGGAAGTGCGCTGTAGCTTTCTATAGCTGGAGTCGACAGCTTATAGGGCTCATGGTGTACCAGGCCACGCATAAGCACACCTCTGCGTAAGGTAAAAAAATTGTATCGTTCGGTAAGGAAGAACTCGAGAGAGCCAGCCTTTGGGACTCTAGTTTGCACTGGAACTGACCAGCGATACAAAGCGGTTTCTTTCTGTCCGAGCCGTTTGCAAGTAATCTGTCTGAGAGGAATATCCTGGGCGGATGTAGTGCTCCTAATTGAAAAGCTCATGGTGGCGTGTTGATAGGGTAGCGAAAACGCAGTGCGAGCAATCCAGACAGCTGCGGCTCGATTGCAATCAAGAGAGAGAAAGTATACGCCGGGAACGCCATAGAGATCTCGAACGTAGACCCGCACGTTCAGCTCGTAGAAGTACGAAAGCCAGGGCAGCGCCGGTAGGTACGCAGGGCGCACTGAGTTCATTCGGAAAGCGATGATACTGATGTACGAGATTCCATTGTACAGGTCTGCTGAAAGCCCCGACGGAAGCAAGGATGTAATCTGCTCAGTGTCGCAGCGCCAATGAAAAAACAGTAGGTCATCCCAGCTTTGGTACATTACTGGGTGTCTGGAAGGGGGCCGGTGGGATTGAACTAAACTCATTTTAGATTCGTTCCTCAAGCTCTCCATCACTTGCTGCAAAATCGATCCATAAAGTCTGGGCCACTCCGACAAGTGCAGGCCCGATAAAAACACCCAGAAGTCCAAAAGCGAGGACCCCACCTAGAACCCCCATAAAGACTATTATTGCCGACACTCGGGTGCTCTGGCTAATTAGGATTGAGCGCAAAAGATTATCTATCGTGCTAATACATGCAATGCCCCAAATGAGGAGACCCGCACCATGATACCACGGTAGGCCACTGACGAAGATTAGATAAAGCGCCACCGGCACATAGATAATCGGGGCTCCAAACGGGATTAATGAGAAGACCATCGTGCAAAGAGCCAGGAGTGCCGGTAGAGGGGCTTGGGCTACGGCATACCCGATACCAGCAAGAGTGCCTTGAGCAACGGCAGTGGCTACTACGCTATATGCGGCACCACGTACCGTCATGGCGACGTAATCAAAGAGGTAGTCGGCGCGGCTAGCGCCAAGTTTGCCGGCAATCGTTCGCGTCTGGCGCACCAGCACCTCCCCGTGATTGTAGAGAACAAAGCAGCCTATCAAAGTCATAAAGACTACAGCGATAGTGTCAATCACGCTGACCGCAGCTCTAGTAGCAAAGCGGATGAGGAGCTCTTGATTGGCAGTGACTACCGCACTCAGCCCCCCCTCGGTGGTCAGGGTCGCTTGAATATGGTCGGCTAGTGGTCTGCCGATTATCGGTAGTTGGCTAAGTGACTGAGATATCTGGAGCAGATCAAGACTGGCGAGCTGCTGCCCAAGTAGTCGCAACTCTCCGGCTAGTCGCAGCGGAAGTGGAATGGCGATGATGAGCAGTGCCAAGGCAAGAGTTAGGCTCAGCCCTAGCGAAGCAACCCAGGGACGTTGCGGGCACAGGCCACGTAGCCGTATGAATGAGGGCCATGTGGCAACCGTTAATACGGTGGCCCACAGAAGTGGAAGTAGGAAAGGGCGTAGCACCACACCAACCGTTGCCATGAGCACTAATAAGAGAGTAACTGATAGAACCACTGCTACTGGTCTTGGTCTTTGCTGCATATACTCATTCTACTATATTTTGAGGCGGTGGAACCACCATTCAAGGTGGTTTCTCATTGCGCCCCCTGATGCTTATGTAAATAGCTATGGCAACAAGGGCCGAGAGTGCGATATTGTGAGGTTATGAAGATACTAGTACCTATAAAAAGAGTGCCTGACTGGCAGATAAAGTTGAAGTTGCTCCCCGATGGGTCAAATATCCAGACGGATGGAATCAAATGGATTATCAACACATTTGACGAGATTGCTGTTGAGGAAGCCATACGACTAAAAGAGAAAGGTGTAGTTACGGAAATTGTGCTTGTGAGCATTGGGCCGGCTGATGTGCGCAATCGCCTAGAGTACGCTTTAGCGATGGGCGCAGATTCGGCCATTCTGGTTACCTATAATGGGCCAGTTGATTCAGACCTCGCTTCACGGGCGATAGCAGAGGTTTTTAAACGTGGCGATTACCAGATGCTGCTGCTAGGTAAGCAGGCGATTGATTCTGATTCGAACCAGACGGCGCAACTCATAGCAGGAAGACTGGGGCTGCCGCAGGCTTGCTTCGCTTCGAAGGTAGTTGTTGAGGCGGGATCAGCAACGGTTACACGCGAGATAGACGGCGGTCTTGAGACAATTAAAGTTCCCCTTCCGTGTGTGGTTTCAACCGATCTGCGGCTCAACGAGCCACGCTACGCCGCTCTGCCAAACTTGATGAAGGCAAAGAAGAAGCCTTTCCAGGAGCTGACCCTTGATTCACTCGGGGTAGCGCCTGAGGTAAAGGTCAGAATAAAGGGGCTATCCATGCCAGCTGGGCGCAAGGCTGGTAAAAGGGTGGCGGATGTGGCAGAGCTTATCGCGGCGCTACAGAACGAGGCAAAGGTGTTGTAGAACGTTTTAAAGGGGTTTGAGGTTTAGTTATGGGAAGTGTGCTGTTATTTATTCAACACGATAGTGGAAGGCTCCTGAAAGGATCGCTGGTAGCCCTGACAGCAGCTAGGGAGTTGCAGGCGGCTTGGAACTGCTCTGAAGTGGTTGGGGTGGCCTTGGGCCAGGGTGCAGCTGCAGCAGCCGAGGAGGCCAGTCAGTTCGGTATCTCTAAGATATTTTATTCAGAAGAGGATCTGTTTGAGCGTTACCGTGCTGAGCCCTACGCCCGAGCGGTGACGTTGGCGGCGCGCGAGTTGGGAGCTGACACAGTGGTGGGACTTGCGAGCAGCACAGGTAAGGATCTTATGCCACGAGTGGCGGCGCTCCTTGATGCGGCGCAGGTGTCAGATATAGTTGCGGTTAATTCAGATGGGTCACTCAAGCGCCCGATGTACGCCGGTAACATCATCGCCGATGTTGAGGTGCTCTCGAATGTGCGCGTTGTTTCAGTTCGGGGAACAGCGTTTGTGCCGGCCGTGAAGGACGGCTCGAGAGGAAGCGTCGCAACACTCTCGCTCGCCGCAGATCCGGAGCTCCGCGAACAGCCGCGTTTTGGAGAGATCGTGGGCTACGAGCAGTCGAAGGCTGATCGTCCAGAGTTGACCGATGCTGAAGTGGTCGTCAGTGGTGGTCGAGCCTTAGGTTCTGCTGAGAACTTCGCAAAGGTTCTCTTCCCCCTTGCCGATGCGCTAAATGCAGCTGTTGGCGCATCGCGCGCCGCTGTAGATTCCGGTTACGCGCCAAACGATTGGCAAGTCGGTCAAACAGGCAAAGTAGTGGCGCCGAATTTGTATGTGGCGGTTGGGATCTCCGGAGCGATCCAACATCTGGCCGGCATGAAGGATTCCAAGGTAATCGTTGCAATCAACAAAGATCCAGATGCGCCGATTTTCGAGGTAGCGGATTATGGCTTAGTGGCCGACCTTTTTGCGGTGGCCCCTCAATTGACTGAGGCGATTAAGAACCGGTGATATTACGCACGCTCCGCACGAATCTTGCATTTTTGGTGTTCCTTGCAGCGTTTTTTGTATTCGCTAGCGGATGCAAATCGGCCAGTAGTCTCCCAACCGTGGATGCAGTGATTACCGCTCCTGATGGCAAAGAGCTCGGAACCTTTAAAGTAGAAGTTGCCTCAACTAACGACGAGCGCGCCAAAGGTCTTATGTTTCGGCGTGACCTAGGGTCGAAACAGGGGATGCTTTTTATCTATCCGCAACAGGCACGCTTATCGTTCTGGATGAAGAACACGCTAATCCCACTGGACATGATCTTTGTTTCCGGTGAATGGAAGGTTGTTGGAATTATTGAGAATGCCACCCCTCTTAGCGAGGAATCCCGCAGCGTTGATGCAGAGAGTCAATACGTCCTAGAGTTTGTCGGCGGTACAGCCGCTCGAATTGGGATTAGGGAGGGTGCAACGGTAGAGGTTCGGGGAGTTTTGCCGCAGGCGCGTATGATCTCGGTTAGGTAGCTGCCTGATTCAATGTGTGTGGTATTTCGGTCCCACTCATCTGGGTGTAGTCTGTACAGAGACCTATGGACAGAGAATGCAACACTGAACAAACACAATCTGGCGCTACTCGCGTCGAAATTTTTGAGCAGGTTAGTCAGCAACTGGCCCCACAGAGTGCTCCTCCCCCCGTTCTTGACCTGCCCTTCTTGCGAGAGGTGCATCATAAGGTGAAAAACAACCTCCAGGTTGTCTGCAGCTTGCTGCGACTGCAAAGCCGTAGCGTGGTGGATTCGGCGGCGCGAGATGTTTTTAAGCGCAGCGAGGAGCGGATTCAGAGCATGGCATTGGTGTATGATAAACTCTATCGTGGTGATGGGTACGATACATTGCCCCTAGATGAGTACCTACGCGATATGGTTGAACAGTTGGTGGTTAGCTCGCGACCGTGGTCTGATAGGCCCAAGCTCGATTTTTCGCTTGAACATATCACCGTGTCGAGCCGAATAGCGACAGCGGTGGGGCTTCTTATGAATGAGGTCCTCGCGCATCATTTGCGTAGCTACGGGAGTAATTCGCTAACACAGCTACGAATAACTTTATCAAGTAGCCAATGGCAGATCGCAGTAGATCTGCGCGAGGATATGATAGTTACCTCAGAGCGTGTATCACTTGGTGCGATGGAGCAGCAGATATTAGATGCGCTTCTCCGGCAGGTAGGTGGAGCGATCACCTATGAGGTAGGTGGACAGATCCATACCCGAATTGTGTTTGTTAATCCGGCAATTTAAAATAAAAGGCTCTTCGTGGAATCGAGTGGGTAGAATTGGCGTTTCCGGACGTGAACAT
>CAZZLV010000103.1:0-8760 GCA_964655155.1 uncultured Bdellovibrionales bacterium | reverse complement strand
ATTAAAAATCCGTCGCTATACGGGCTCTGGCCGGATTAATAAACTGCGCGCGGGGGCGCGCAAAAACAACAAAATGTAATTAAGACGGCACCTAACCAGGCTGATGCGAAATGTCAGATATTAAATTGCCGTCTTAATATGCTTAGTCGGTAAAAAATGAGCATCCTCCCCGCCTCCAAATCTCTAGTCGGAAGCCTTAGCCACCAAGATTAGATTTGGTAGCTATTTCCGCAATGGTAATTTTCTGTATTTTTTCCAATTTTTAAATTTTTGTTTGGGCCATGTTTTTAGATCTCGATGCGAATGCCACCTATGCTCCAAGTGAGTCCGTAAAGGAGCTCATTCGAATAGCGCTGGATCGCTTAGGCAATCCATCATCGATTCACCGCGGAGGGCAGAGAGCTAAAGCAGCCGTTGAAGAAGCTAGAGAGGTCGTTCGTACCTTAGTTGGGGCACGCCCTAAGGATTCAGTTATTTTTACATCAGGGGCGACAGAAGCAAACAATACTGTGATTAAGGCGACAGTAAAACCAGGCTCGCTGGTGGTTTCCTCTATGATTGAGCACCCATGTGTTCTAGAGCCACTCAGGTTGGCTGCCGTTAATCAAGCTGTAATACGACTTGCCAAACCGAACCAGCATGGTGAAATAGAGGCTGGAACTGTAGCGTCTCATGTTGAAAATAACACAGCATTAGTCTCAGTGATGGCCGCTAACAATGAGACCGGCGTCGTTAATGATATAGGCTCGATAGCAAATGCGGTTTATACTATCGCTCCAAATACTTTAATTCATACCGATGCTACGCAGGTAATCGGAAAGATGCCGTTTAGATTCGATCGTAGTGGCGTGGACTTTCTTACGTTGTCCGGGCACAAGATCGGGGCTCTCACAGGCATAGGCGCATTGGTCATTCGCGAAGGGGTTGCATTAACACCTCTACTCTCAGGCGGGCCTCAAGAAGCTAAGCTTCGCGGAGGAACAGAGAACGTGTTGGGTATAATATCTTTGGCAGCGGCTGCTAAGGAGATACTGCAACAGGGATCTGAACGTTACTCGGCGATGCAGCGGGTGCGTGATTGCTTCGAGACTGAACTTAGTGCGACACTCAACGATTGTGAAATTAACGGCCGTGATGCCGTTAGGTTGCCCAATACGACCAGTGTTTACATCCCGGGTATTAGAGCTGACGATCTGGTTGTCGCTCTCGATCTGGAGGGTATCTGCGTTTCATCTGGCGCTGCTTGCTCTTCAGGCAAGCCTGAACCATCGCACGTTCTGTCGGCGATGGGACAGAGTGATGAGCGATTGCGGGCAACATTGCGGATTAGCTTTAGAGCAGAGCATGGTTATAATGCTGAAGCAATTGCCGGAGATCTAACTCAAACATTAAAGAGAATAGTTGCAAGGATGCGTCAATCAAATGGCTAATCGTGAAAGCACTAATTTTTTTGAGTCTGCCACTTCGCACCCAACTACAGCTGTAGCTATGTCTGGCGGTGTGGATTCATCTGTGGCAGCTCATCTCCTGCACCAAAATGGATATCCGCTAATCGGTGTATCGATGCAGGTATGGGATTATAAAAAGAACTCAAGTGAGAACAGTCGGGCCACCTGCTGTTCTCCGGCTGATTTCTGTGATGCTCGTATGGTCGCTGCTAAGCTAGAGATCCCCTTTTACGTTGTGGATTTTGAGCGGTCATTTGAGCGAGAAGTTATCGCTCGATTTGTTGAAACTTACCAGCAAGGCCTTACTCCAAATCCATGCATCGATTGTAACAGCAAGGTCAAATTTCGTGAGTTGCGCCAGCGCGCCGCTGCGTTCGGTTGCAGTCATATAGCCACGGGGCACTACGCACGAATTCGTCAGAGCGAGTATGGCTATCATCTTTTCAGAGGAATAGATCGCTCCAAGGATCAGAGTTATTTTCTTTACACATGTAGGCAAGATGAGTTGAAGTCAACGCTTTTCCCAGTAGGTGAGTACACCAAACCACAGATTAGAGAGATCGCTCGAGAAGCCGGTTTGATTACTGCTAACAAACCGGAGAGCCAAGATATCTGTTTTATATCAGGGAGCGTTCAGGATTTTGTGACACGTATCGGTGGCGGTAAGGGGCGCGGTAACTTTGTCACCAAGGATGGCAGCGTTGTTGGTCAGCATGAGGGAATCCATCGATATACCGTTGGTCAGCGGCGCGGATTAAATTTAGGGGGCGCATCAGAGCCTCTTTATGTGGTTGGATTGATGGCCGAGACGAATGAAGTAGTGGTGGGAAATAGGGATGATCTGAGACGTGAAGGATTTGCAGTCGGTGAGATGCATTGGGTTTCGCCACAACTTATAGCTCGTGTGGCAGCTTTTGGAGAAGCTTTTTCATTTGACGCCATCGCTCAAGTTCGTTCGCGCCATGAGGGGGTGCGAGCGCGCATAACTGTTCTAGACCCAGACAACGTCTCTGTAGAGTGGATCGATGAATGGGCCCCGGTCTCTCCTGGGCAGGCTGCCGTATTCTATGACTTAAACAATGAGGAGCTTTTAGCAGGCGGGCGGATAGCGCCTCGGTAAGCGCTGTGCTTTCAGCCCCTTAACCGGTTTGGAAAGGAGGCTAAGACCTGCTATAATCAACTCTTTTCCCTCTCATTCACCAAAGAGAGCCCTGGCTGATGAGCAGTTAGGCTACTTTTGTGAGTGTGAGGCTCAATAGAGCCTGGTAAGAATGTCACAGAAGATTGTTTTAGGGGAGCTGGCCTCCTCAGTATCATCAGCCTCAGATAGCGATTCATCAGAGAATGGCACAAGCCATAGTGATGAATACCAAGAGGTGGAGCAGCAGCTCGGTTATTCATTTAAGGATCGAAGCTGGCTTGCACGTGCCTTTACCCATCGATCAGCGCACGCAGGGACATCGACCTGTGATTACGAGCGGCTCGAGTTTGTTGGTGATGCAGTTTTTGATCTTGCAGTAGCCCATCTGCTCTGTATTAAACACGAGGGGGCGTCAGAGGGTGAGCTGTCTAAGATGCGTGCCGCACTCGTAAAAGCATCGTCCCTCGCAACTATCGCTCAGCGCCTCTGCTTTAGCCGCTTCATCAGACTTAGTCGTAGCGAGCTTGCTAACGGGGCAAACCATCGGCCTTCAATCTTGGCTGATGTGCTAGAGGCCGTTATAGGAGCGGCTTATTTTGATGGCGGATTCGAGGTTGCGCGCGATTGCGTCGCTCGGTTACTCGGTGATGATATTATGAACGTCATACCGAGAGATCCAAAAACTGAGCTGCAGGAGCTACTCCACGCAGCCGGTGGACAATCTCCTGTCTATAGGATTGAGGGCACTGATGGGCCAGAGCACTCGCCTGTCTTTATATCTGTTGTGGAGATCGATGGTCGGGTCGTCGGCAGAGGACGCGGATCAACTAAAAAGGCCTCGCAGCAGGCAGCAGCAGAAGAGGCGCTTCTGCGTGGGCCTCTCTATCGTGACACCGTCTCTAGCGCTATGCAGACTCAAGAGGATCCGTCGATACTCTCTGCTGCCAAGAGCCTTCAGCTAGGAGCAATAGATCATGAAAAACCAGAGTAAACTCCCAACGGTGTGTATTGTCGGCCGTACTAATGTCGGCAAATCGACCCTCTTCAACGCGCTAGCTGGCAAGCGCAAGGCGGTTGTTAAGGATCAACCAGGGGTGACTCGCGACCGCTGCTATGAAGTTGTGACCCGATTTGATTTCCCTTTTACCCTGATTGACACCGGGGCACTGGTTGGGGAGGAGACTATCGCCTTGCACCATTCTGTTCGTGAGCAGAGCGAATTAGCTATTAAGCAAAGCGACGTAGTAATCGTGGTTTTCGACGGGCTACACGGTCTCCACCCCCTCGATGCAGAGGTACTAGATCTCATCCGGCAGATCGAGAAACCTACCATTTTTGTCGCAAACAAGTGCGAGAAGCCATCGGCTGCGCTGACAGCTACAGAGCTATATGGACTCGGAATAGAGGAGATTATTCCGATAAGTGCCGCACACAGGCGTGGCATTCGTGACCTTATGGCGAAATTAACAGAGCTGATACGTCCAGTTGAACTGCACTTAGATAATGCAGCTGACGATCAGACTGAGGACGACTTAGACTTAGCGGAATCACTAGGCGACGCTTTTAGTGCAGAGCAGCATCAGCAGATGCGAGATAGTCGCGCAGTAATTAACCTAGCGATTATTGGGAAACCCAATGTGGGTAAAAGCACATTCGTTAACGCCTTGCTCGGTGAGGAGCGCATGATAACCTCGCCAATCGCAGGCACGACGCGAGATAGTATCAAGAGCTCACTTGTGCGGAATGGGCGCACCTTCGATATCGTTGACACGGCCGGATTGCGTAAGAAGGCCGGAGTGGCGGATGATACAGTCGAACGTTTCAGTAATATTCGAACGCTCAGGTCGCTTTCTCAGAGTGATGTGGCGGTATTCCTACTCGATGCGGCCGAGGGTATCCCTACGGAACAGGACGCCAGGATTGTTGGGCTAGCCCATGAGAAAGGTAAGAGCCTAGTCATAATTGTGAATAAATGGGATCTTATTGAGAAGGATCCGCGAGTAGCCGAGGCCTACCGACAGGCGATTCGATCCGTGTTCAAATTTGCTGCGTATGCTCCTGTTCTGTTCGTCTCGGCCAAGACAGGGCTGCGTTGTCTAAGCGTTCTTGATACCGTCGAGCTAGTGTACGAAGCGGCCGCAAAGCGGCTTTCGACCTCTGAGGTAAATAGGTTGTTCTCTGAAGCCTTTGCTCACAAGCCACCCCCAGTATATCGTGGACAACCTATCAAGATGCTCTACGCGACACAGGTTGCCACTCGACCACCAACATTTGCAGTTTTTGTTAACCACCCAGACCGACTTCGATTTAATTATGAACGTTATCTGAAAAATATCGTCCGAAAAGCTGTTGAGTTCCCAGGTAACGATGTGCGCATCCTCTTTAGACGCCGCAGCGGGATCACCAACGATCGGCGTCGCGCCGCTGTATAGTTATCGCGCCTATCTACCTCAAGCAATCGGAGATACCACACAGATCTTTTTGCGGTTTGACAGCGAGTTTTTTATCGGACGGATATCAAAGAGATCCTTAGAAGCCAAGTTAAGAAGAATCATCGGCCCACTCTTTTCTGCTCGCAAAGTTAAGTGGCCTGCCGTAGGCGGCTTGACCTCATTTTCTTTTAAGAAACGGTCAAGCAGCTGCGCCTGTTGCGTTTCTACTTTAGCTGCCTGAATGGTCTTTAGTTGAGCGAGTGTTAAGATTGAGACTGACTTTCCTGTTCGAGCACATTCATGCTCTCGACTTACAAAGATACCGACAGATGGATTTAGGACATCCTTTCCATTCAGCTGCAAACCGTTTGAAGTCGCGGTGTATGGCCGGATAATCTTGGCTAACTCAGGACTCAGCTGATTGGCAGAGAGTATAGTAGCCAGATTTCCAACCCCTTTTACCACCTCGGTCATTCCGTAGAACCCGACTAAAGCGTCGTTCCTGCCACCCACAGACCGGGTGGTCACCGTTAGGTACGGGTTGGTGTTATCGATATTCACAAAAACACTACCATTGGGCGTGAGCCAGATGTTCAAATTACCCAGAGCCTTATAAGTGCGTTGTCCAACGATAACCTCAGAGTACTGGTGTTCAGAGCTGGGATCGAATCGGATAAAAATACTGGTGGCACCAGTGGCGGGTGCCGTCTCTGGATTGAACTCTTGCGGCGCGATGCCTTCACTAAAGTGAGCTACAAAGATCCCTTGCGAGCCATCCTTATGGCCTAGAATGACCTTGGTCTTACCATCAGAGCTTTGATAGACCCCGGAGCTTGCGGTCAGAATAAAATCCGCTTGCGCGGTTGTTTCAGCTCTTAACGGAACTAAGTGCAGCATGGCCCACAAGCTAGTTAGCCCGGCTATCAGGGTGGCGCAGCGCCGGTATCTCTTACTTCCTACTGAAAACGGATCCATCATAAAATGATTGTATTTTGAGCTCGTCTCGCGCTGTTGCACCTTAAACTGAATGCATATCCACCTTAAACAATGCTGCTGGTTATCAAAGAGTCGGCTAAAGCACCAGTAACCACAAGATATTTTACCTATTTTTCTCCGGTTTTTACCATTTGAGAAGATCTTCAGAAAGCGCTAACCTAAGTCAGCTATCCCGAATATTGCACGAAAGTGCATGATTCGGGAGAGCAAGTGCAAGGAAGCACTTGCAAATTCCGAAGCGCAGCGGAGGAATTTGGAGCCTACAGTTTGTATGGGCACTATGGGTCCCACACAAACTGTAGGCGCTGAGGAAAAAGGCCATGGATGGCCTTTTTCCGAGCATTTTTCACGGCGAGCGCAGCGAGCTTCGTGAAAAATACGGGCTAGATTCTGGTCAAACCTGGTCGATGAAACGAAGTTTGCAAATGTGAGGGCTCAGTGATTCTTATCCTTGATTTCGGGTCTCAGTATACGCAGTTGATTGCCCGTAGGGTGCGTGAGTTGAAGGTTTATAGTGAGGTTAAGCCGTGTACTATAGCGCCCAGCGAGGTCGACCTGACCAAAGTTAAGGGACTAATCTTATCAGGGGGCCCTTCGAGTGTGACCGATGCTGATGCTCCAGCTTTTAACCCAGCCTGGTTTGATATCGGTTCTCCGATTCTGGGGATCTGTTATGGCATGCAGCTAATGGCGCACCATTTCGGTGGCAGGCTTGGCAAAGGTGCCAGTCGGGAGTACGGCCCCTCAACCATTGTAATAGAGCAACAGAAGGGGATCTTTAATTCTTGGCAGAAGGGTGAACGCTTAAGCGTCTGGATGAGTCATGGCGACCACGTCGAGCAGATGCCATCTGGTTTTACCTGTACAGCATCAAGCGTAGGAGCACCTGTTGCCGCCATGTACGACGAGAAGCGTCGGATGATGGCGTTGCAATTTCATCCGGAGGTTGTTCACACTCCGCAGGGAAAGCAGCTAATAGAAAACTTTGTATATTCCTCTGCGGGCTGCGCTGCTGATTGGACCCCTGAGAATTTTATCGAGCGCGCAGTCCGCTCTATCTCGGCTCAGGTACCAGTCGGCTCACAAGCGATCTGCGCATTAAGCGGCGGTGTGGATTCTACAGTGGCTGCAGTGCTGGTTGCTAGAGCTTTGAGCGATCGGCTTCACTGCTTCTATGTAGACACTGGACTAGGTCGTAAAAACGAAGCCGAGTCAGTAATGCAGCGCTTAAGGGGGTTAAAGCTTAATGTAGAGTTGGTTGATGCTCGGGCTAGATTCTTTGAGGGACTAAAGGGGGTGACGGACCCCGAGCGCAAGCGCAAGATAATTGGCCACCTTTTTATTGAGGTATTTGAGGAACGTGCCAGGGCTATTCCTGGTGCGACTCACTTGGTTCAGGGGACGCTATATCCAGATGTAATCGAGAGCGTATCTGTGCGCGGACCATCGGCAACGATCAAAACGCACCACAATGTAGGGGGGCTTCCTGAAAGATTGAATTTCAAGCTGATAGAGCCGTTTCGTGAACTGTTTAAAGATGAAGTCCGCACTTTAGGCCGTGAGCTTGATATGCCTCAAGAGATCCTTCAGAGACAGCCGTTTCCTGGCCCGGGGCTCGCTGTGCGCGTGCTTGGCGAAGTTACACAGGAGCGAGTCAGAGTGCTCCAAGAGGCAGATCACATATTCCTAGAGGAGATCCGAGCGGAGGGATTGTATCCAACTTTGTGGCAGACATTCGCCGTGCTTCTTCCAGTTCGCAGCGTCGGTGTCATGGGTGACGGCCGAACTTATGATGAAACTGTAGCTCTGCGAGCTGTATACTCTGAGGATGGTATGACCGCTGATTGGGCATTCCTTCCAGAGCAACTTCTGCGCCGTGTGAGCAACCGGATCGTAAATGAAGTTCGTGGAATCAACCGTGTCGTACTCGATATCTCAAGCAAGCCTCCTGCTACTATTGAGTGGGAGTAGGGGAGATCCTCAATGGAGGCAGCTAAGTGGTCACGCGAGCTTGAGATAGACGGTGCAGTTTACCAAGCTATCTTCATCAAGCGCCCGTTTCGTGAGGGCCTAGAGGTGCGAATCACCCTTGCTGACAAAACTCTAACAGTGGCCGATATGGGACTCGGGGAGAGTGCTCTTTTAGAGCGGCTGGCTTCGATGCTGCAGTCGCAAGACGCTACCTCTACACCGTGATATCAAGGGGCGGAGGATCGACAGCCTCCACAGGCTCAGCGGGTCGAGTCTTATCCGAAACGAGCACCTCCGCCTGCTGAAATACTGTGTGTTCAAATACTGCGGCCTCTTCGTCTCGATCAGCAGCCTCCTTTTCTGGGTTCTGCTGCTTCCTCTCCCTGTTTGGAGCGTCTTTTGACTTATCAACGAGATAGCTGCCGACGCGTCTTCCGCTTCTGTCAAGAATGGTAGTTACTGCGAACATGTGATCTGTCTTTACGTTCATCTGGGCCCTCCTTGCCGATAGGTTGATACCGCGTCAAATGGGCGATCTTTTAGATACCTGCCGCTCACAGGAGGATTCGACATGATTGGGTAAAAACTTGAATTAAAAAAGCAAGCCTAGATGAAACCTAGAGGGTAAACCAAAACTTATAGAGCATCCAGGTAGTTGCTGCTGGCTTTGAACCGAAATTCGGCAGTTGCGGGCCCTCGGGCTATCGAGAAATAGCGCCGTTTATCGGCTTGTTTGAGCTTGCCAGCACCTTAGGCGATGTTGAGCACAATC
>CAZZLV010000102.1:0-8775 GCA_964655155.1 uncultured Bdellovibrionales bacterium | reverse complement strand
AAGTGATTTTGGGCAGATGCGCCATTTTCAGACCCGCAACTGCCGTTTTTAGGTTTATTGGTTACTGCATTCTGGGCATTCCGTAGAGAGTCCAGGTAAATCCTGACTCGGCAGCGCCTCCTGTGAGCATCAGAACCCAACCCGGCTTAGGGGGTGACTGCATCGGGGTGCTTAACAATCTTATTGTCTCCCCATCCTCTGTAGTGATTATGTCGATACCACCAAGACGCATATCCCAAGAATCGGGACGGTCGTAATCAGCGCTGCAGACGCCGTCATAGCGCGCTGAAATAAGACTTACCACATGTACGCGCCTATAACGTGGCTTAGGCGCCCCTGCGTCAGAGACTGTACTCATGGAAATTACTAGCGCTCACCGCTAGCCGCAGCCTTAGCCGTCTCGCGATCAATACGCTCCTTGAGCTCCTTACCCACCTTAAAAAATGGGAGCTTTTTTGGTGGTACCGGAATCCTCTCGCCTGTTTTTGGGTTGCGACCCTCATATGCTCCGTACTCTTTGACCACAAAGCTACCAAAACCACGAATCTCTATCCGTCCGCCACTAACTAGCGTGTCTCGCATCTTGCGATAAATCAGGTTAACCACCTCTTCCGCCTGAATAATGCTGATGCCACACCGTTGAGCCAACTTTTCTATTAGTTCTGACTTATTCACACGCCCCCCTAACTTACTTATCCGGTATCATTTACCGAATTCTACTACTCGGGTTCATTTGCCCGCTATCTCTGCTCATTATCATTAACCCGGATTTATTTAGCCGGATTTAATGACCAGCAACGCTCCGACGAAACCGAGTCTATCAATGTCCTCACCGCAAAATCCGCTTATTTGCACCCTAGCTGCCAATTCGACAAGATACGGCTTAACATACGGATTCCACACGCTCTTGATCATTTAAACAGTAGGATGTAAGTCTGTCAAAAGTGATTGCGCAAAGTATTAAAAAAAGTCAATAACTTCAACTAGATCGTTCTACTCAGGCAACCAATATTTTAATGCAACCAAGTTTTAGTAGCATTTTCAGATAGTTACAAAATCCATATGAAATCTACTCCTAACCTCCCCGCTCTCACTCGTCGGCCAGTTGAACGTAAGGTGTTAAAACGCGATAACTTTTTCCAACGTGCTGAGGTACTCAAGCGTAATCGTGAAAAGCGAACCCGTGCTGGCCAGTTCCTAGTGGAAGGCGTTGCACAGATTAATATATCTCTTAAGCATGATTGGAAGATCGCAGCGATTCTGTTTGCCGCAGGCCGTCCGCTTTCGCGTTGGGCGCTTGAGCTAATCGGGTCTGGAGCTGCCGCAGAGCTCTGGGAACTAGCGCCTGAACTATTGCAGGAGCTAAGCGATAAGGATGAAACCTCAGAGATTTTAGCGATTCTAGAGGCTAAAAAAACTACACCAAAAGAGATTCCCTTTAAGGAAACCGGGCTTGTAGTTGTCTTTGACCGCCCGAGTAGCCCAGGCAATCTGGGCTCTTCATTGCGCTCAGCCGTCGCATTCGGCGCAGATGGGGTGATCATCACCGGGCATGCAGTAGATGTATACGATCCATTTGTAGTACGCGGCAGCATGGGAGCACTCTTTGCGCTACCGGTCGCAACAGCATCATCGCACATCGAGGTAGCTAACTGGGTACGCTCTGCTGTTGATGCTGGCTTTGATTATCAGATTGTCGGTAGCAGCGGCAAAGCCTCTGCGTTCAGTAATCAGCATAGCTTTATCCGACCGACGGTACTCGTCATGGGAAATGAAACCGTTGGCATGTCCAAGGGCTATTGGGAGATCTGTAACGCTGTCGTCAAGATCCCGATCGGCGGAGATCTATCCTCGCTCAACGTAAGCTGTGCCGCATCGATCCTGTTGTATGAAATTGGGCGTCAAAGGGCTGGGGTTTGAGGAGCGATCGAAGATGCAAATAGTGGTAGTTGATGGAGCCACCTGTGGGCACGGAGGACTTTCTTGGGAAGCGCTTGGCTCCTTGGGAAAAGTCAATATGTATCCTCGCACCAGCGCAGAGGAGTTGCTTGCGCGCGTACATGGCGCGGAGTGTGTGCTAACCAACAAAGTTCCCTTCTCAAGGCGTGCCATCGAGAGCCTTCCCTTACTGAGGTACATCGGCGTTACAGCTACTGGTTATAACATAATTGATCTCGATGCTGCTCGTGAAGCTGGGGTGGCAGTGACAAATGTGCCGGCTTACTCAAGCACCTCGGTAACCCAACACGTGTTTGCGCTGATTCTTTCCCTATACTCCGGCGCACATCGATACCACCAGCTTGCGCGAGATGGCACGTGGTCTAGCAGCCATGATTTTTGCGTTCTACGCGACAAGATAGAAGAACTTGCCGGCCAAACGATTGGTATCATCGGTTTTGGGGATATCGGCAGACGTGTTGCGAGCGTCGCTGAGGCTTTTGGGATGAGAGTCTTATTTAATTCACGCTCCCAAACAGGAGCACCGAACCAGGTTTCGCTCGCATGTTTATTAGAAGAGTCAGACGTTGTAACGCTGCACTGCCCACTAACCTCTGACACGACAAAGATGGTCAATACTGAATTTTTACACTCAATGAAACGCTCCGCAGTTTTAGTGAACACCTCACGTGGTGGATTAATTGATGAGGATGCTCTGTATCAGGCATTAACCCAGGGAACCATCCGTCACGCTTGTATCGATGTCCTCAGTTCAGAGCCGCCGCCTGCATCACATCGGCTTTTGGCTCTAAATAGTGTAACCGCAACGCCCCATGTTGCCTGGGCCAGTGACGTAGCGCGGCAACGCCTAATTAATGAGACAATTGAAAACCTCAGATGCTTTCTAGGTGGTACGCTACGCAATCGGATTGTCTAGCCAGAATCTTGCACTTTCGTGCAATATTCGGGCTAGCTTACTCAACTACAAGCAACGTCTCCGAGAATGGAGGCCTGAGCAAACGACTGCGAGCTACTTTCGCAGACTGCGCAAGAACCGCATGAGTCTTCTCAAGTCTAGTAAGTTGATTCAGATGATCAGCGGTCTGCCCAACCAGCCGCGCTACATCACCATCAGCAACCCCAGATAGCCTCAAAAGCCCAGCAAACTCCGGCCAGGTCTCAGAATCCATCCACGTAATTACTGTTAGCGCGGCATCTGGTAACACCTCTACCTCCGACAATCCAGGGCCGTGATAGTGCGCCCGCACTCGCTCAATGATCTGAGTCATCGAGTTAAATAGCTCCGACTTAATCGGATTCTCTTTTAGTCTAAAGTATGATCGGTGAGGATCGCCAGAGATGCTGGCGATCAGCCCCACCAACTCAAATAGAGCACATTCCTCGAACAGGCCGGAATCGATTGACTCTGCTAGCTCAAGCACCAAGCTAGTACACAGCTCTGCAGACCAGGCCCCCTTCTCAGTTAAACTACCACCCTCCACATACCCAAGCGCCCTTAATCCATCGAGTGATGCCGCGAGCGACACCTCCTGACGCTTTTCAAGTTCATCCGCTTCGCGTAGCGTCCGCCTCACCCGCTTCTCTGCCTTCTTAAGCTTCTCACCTTTTAGCGATGGGTCGAGATCTATAGTTTCTTGGTCAGCAAGCGCCTGCTGTCTAAGACGACTTGCACCGTTGCGATCTAGAAACGAGCCCAAGCTACGCTCAACAGTAAATTGCAAATCGTCTACATTTCTGTATTTGAGAAGATTTAATACTGTCGAAGGAGCTGCAAAATACTGTGAGCGGAGCGGTTCTGGGGGGCGCTTTGAGACCTCAAGTAGAACGCGCGCATCTGAGAAACGACTCGGTGTTATCACACAGACCCCGACTGCATCCTTACCCCTACGACCAGCGCGACCTGCCATCTGCTGGAACTCGGCGGCAGAGAGAACACTAAAACCCTCCGATCCCCGACGACTATGCGCTGTAACGACGGCTGTCCGCGCTGGAAAATCAACTCCCGCTGCTACAGTGCCGGTAGCTACAAGCAGGCGCAGCATACTGCGGGACATGAGCTCCTCGAGGAGCAGCCGCCATATTAACAACTGACCAGCGTGATGTGCCCCCACTCCGGTCATAAGCAAAGCTTCATACTGCGGATAACCCGTTATAAACTCTTGCTCGAATCCATACTTCGCTATGACCTTATTAATTTCAGCTTCAAGTCGTTGTCGCTGCTCCAACGACAAAATAACCTGGTCATTGCGGGCTAGACTTTCTACGTCAGCATCACATTGCTTACGTGCAGTTCTAAAAAGGATCGCTGGCAGCAGATTATCGCGCTCGAGCTCACGAAGTATGATATGAGCTGGAAAATCATTAAACATAATCAATTACCTTCTGCGCTTGGCGCGCGAGCTACGACCTCTTTCGCCCCGACTAGGGCCACGGCCACCACTGTCACCACGACCGCCACCACTTCGCCCGCGGGATCCTCTAACGTTGCGCCCACCTCCAGGACCATCCATCCGCGTACCAAACATATCAACTTCGTTCGAGCCGTAGTAGTGAGATACCTCTGGTGAGAGGTGGCCTTTCTCATCACTAAGCGGAATGACACCGAACCGCGGATGAAGAAACCCAAATCGCAGCTCTACCGGACGATCTCGCTTGATTACTACGCGACACTCCTTGTTTCTAACCTCCTCAATCCATGCCGCGATCTCCTCGGCATTTGAGATCGACGCTGAGAGCATAAGCAAAGTTGATTCACTAGGAGTTAGAATAATACTCTCCTCCCATACCGGCCCACGCTGCGGATCCGCAATATAGTGAACCTCGTCGAGAATTACCAACGAGTAGCGCACATCACCGCGATACAATTCATTACGGTAGATCTCAGTAGTGGCGATTACTACATCGGAATCACCCTCAATCTTGCGATCCCCAGTCAACAACCCCACAGAGTTTTGTGGGCCAAAAGTATGCTGAAACTCAGAGTACTTAGTGTTAGAGAGCGCCTTAAGCGGAGTAGTATAAATTGCACGCTTACCCCTAGCTAGCAAACTCTTCATCGCCTCAATAGCGATATAGGTCTTACCCGATCCAGTAGGAGCAACAACAAGCGTATCGATACCATTTACAAGATTATCAATTGCCTCGCGTTGGAACGAATCAACGTGGAACTCTCCTTTTTCTGGAACACCGATACCACTGAGAAACCTCTCCCTGGCCTCAGATATCGCTTGAAACTTCCTCATATACGCCTCTATTGCTCAATCGGTGACTCAACAGTCGTATTCGGAGCTGGCAGCTCAAAACGACACGAAACAAAACTTCGAACGAAGGCCGGCGCGCTGTTCGCTAACTCGGCCAAAGACCCATCAAAAATGATGGTTCCATCAAAAAGACCAAGAATCCTCTCTACTACCGGCAGAAGCCGTCGCAGGTCGTGGCTGACTAAAAATGTAGTCGGCTTATATTCATGATGCAGTTCTACGATGAGATCCATTATTACGCTACTTGCAACAGGGTCGAGTCCACTCGTCGGGTCATCAAGCAATAGGATCTTCGGTCGAGCTACCAAAGACCGAGCGAGCGACACTCGCCGTCTCATGCCTCCACTCAGTTGCCCAGGCATCTTGAAGGCGGCTTTTGTTAATCCAACTCGGGCCAAAATGTAACTCACCTTCTCACAGACCTCCTCACGCACTTCGCGAGGCAGACCTGTAGTAGGAACCTTACCACCCACCAGAGGAAAGGCGATATTGTCGTACACAGAGAGCGAATCAAAAAGAGCTCCCTCTTGGAACATGAGACCGACGTCTCTGTGTGTGGCGCCTTGAGGAAATGTAACCCACCCGCGATCTGCTCTACAGGTGTTGGCAATAATCTTGAAAAGTATACTCTTGCCCCCACCGCTTGGGCCGATCAGGCCACTAATTGATGCTGGTTTGAGCGAAAAGCTGACGTCACAAAGCACATCCTTCCCTCCAAACGCACGACTAATCGAGGTAACCTTTAACACGTAGCCGCCATCTCTAAGCTATTCCCTAGTAATCACTGCTAACATCACTTTCCTCTCTGTGACTAGATTCATATTCTTTCCCACCCGCAACAAAAGCGCCATCCCGTACAGATTGAAGCAGATTGACCTGCTCAGCTAGCGTATTGATAGCAAGCAGATTCTTACGCCACGGCGTACCTCGACACATCTGAGATGCTAGCTGTTTGACCTTGCCGGCGCAGGAACTCTCGGGAAAATCTTCTCTCAGTAGTTCAATGTAGCCAAACAAGATCGCCAGCATCTTCTGCTGGTCTTTATAAATTGTATTTGAGGCTCCAGTCATGATCTCAGAGAATACTAACGGGTTCCACATACTCGCTCGACCGATGAATAGGCCGGCGATCCTTCCCTTAAATCGATGCTCCGCGCTGGCACGGTCAACAACGTCCCCACTGCCGAGAACAGGAATGGTCACACTTTCTGCAACCCTTTCAACCAAATCCCAGTCTGCACTCCCTCGGTAGAGTTGTGCTCGAGTTCGACCGTGAACAGCCAGTGCCTCAACACCCTCACCCTGCGCCATGCGAGCGATCTCAATAGCATTACGGGAACCCTCATCCCAACCCGCTCTGATTTTTAGTGTGAGCGGTATAGCAAGCGCCTTACGCACCTCTCTGATAATCATCTGTAAATGATCTGGTTGACGCATGAGCTCACACCCACCGCCACGCTTAACCACCTTCGGTGCTGGACAACCGCAATTAATATCTACCAGATCCGCCCCTATATCCTGCACCATAAGGGCAGCATCGCGCATCCGATCAATGTCATAGCCGAAAATCTGCACACAGTATGGCCGCTCTTCTTCCGAGAATTTCATCATCTCAAGGGTACGCCGTGAACCTCGTGTCATACCCTCAACCGAGACAAACTCGCTTACCACTAAACCAACGCCACCGGGATTGAGCGCCTTAATCAGACGCCTAAAAGGGCGCGAGGTTACACCGCTCATCGGCGATAGGACTAACCCCGGATTAACCTGAATCGTTCTAACTGCGTACGACTTGATCACCCAAGCACCCCCGCACCTTTTCGGATAAAACTTCGATCGAAAAGGGCTTCTGTATAAAATCCCTAGCACCATCAGCGAGAACTCTCTGCACCATATTTTCAGAGCTAAATCCGCTTACGATTAGCACAGCAAGATTAGGATTAAACGCTCTCAATCGTTGAAACGTCTCTTCCCCCGACAGCCCCGGCATCAATAGATCCAAAATTACCAATTTGTAGCTATAATTTGATGCTCGAAACAGTTCGATTCCATCCAATCCTGACGACGCAGTATCAACTTGATAACCTAAATGAGATAGGCTTAGGCCCAGAACATTACGTACGGCATCCTCATCATCTATGACCAAGAGCCTCTCACCATTTCCTCGACTCACTCCATAGTCGCTCTCAGCTGAGACAGCTGGCGAATGCACCTCTGCAACAAGCGGCAGGATAACTCTAAACATAGTTCCACTACCCACCTCAGAGAAAACCTGAATCGCCCCCCCTAGCCTAGCTACGATCGACTGCACCATTGAAAGACCGAGCCCAGTTCCTGCTTGATTCTTTGTCGTGAAATAAGGCTCAAATAGGCGCTGCTTTACCTCATCACTCATGCCGCTGCCGGTATCATAAACATCAATCACACCGTACGCCCTTGCTACTGGCTCTGGGCCAAATATATCCAGCACTTCATCTAAGCCCACCTCGCGAGATAAGCGCACATCGATAGTGCCAGGGCCTTGTATTGCGTCACGCGCATTAATAATAAGATTAATCAAAATCTGCGCCAAATGCACCTCAGAGCCGAGCACTACAAATCCCTCAGTCTGGGTCGGCAATTGCAACGTAATATCTGATGGAATCGCCGACTTTAGCAGCACGCCGATACGCGATACGACTTGGTTCACGTCAACTCGCTGGAGCTCGTCACTAGCATCGAGCTTGGAGAAATTAAGGATCTGCTGGGTGAGTGCTGACGCCTTACTAGCCCCCTCTTCAATCGCCATGAGCGACTCTGAACTCTTGTGCGGCTCTGGTAGCACATGCTTCAGGTAAGCCACATGGCCGAGGATGCCAGTCAAGAAGTTGTTAAAATCATGAGCTACTCCACCCGCCAGCAAGCCAAGGGTTTCAAGACGTTGCTTGTGATGTAGCTGTAAAGCTTCTCCCGGTGCCGCACTCGCCAAAACACGCACGACTACCACGTTGGAGACAGTGCATGATATCCGCGCAGTAATCGACCTACCATCATCGGCCACGAATTCAACTGCATGCTCGCCACTTAAAGCAGTTGGATCGCTAAATGTTGGCCAAAACTGGCGAACATCACAAGTCTGTAGCGCCTCTACTGGTAGCGCTACCAGACGACTAAAGGCCACATTTGCGCACAAACAGCGCCCATTTAGCGTTATGACGCAGAGAGGCTCAGGTAAGCTCTCAAGGACATCACCCAAAAAGTCCATAACTCTCCCACCTTTTTAGCTACTATAGCGTTTCGTACAAACCCTTGCCGGAAAATCTAGCGCGGCTTTTGCTGTAAATCACTATAGGGCGTTGATTTCATCAGCATCCACGAATCAGTAGCCTTATAGAAAAAACCCGCGATTTTCCTGCAGACTTTTGGATAACTCTATATTCTCCTGAGAGCGGCAGATTGCCTGCATACAGTGGTTGCCATTACCATGAACACCTAAGAGTACCAACAATACCGACAACTTAGCAATTCGCATAACCAGCGCCGGGTGTTCTTAGAAACCTGCCTCGCCAAGGCATGC
>CAZZLV010000101.1:0-8786 GCA_964655155.1 uncultured Bdellovibrionales bacterium | reverse complement strand
GCATGTTCACGTCCGGAAACGCCAATTCTACCCACTCGATTCCACGAAGAGCCTTAAAAATCAGGTAACACTTTAGCACTTAGCCGAGACCACAATAAAAACTGCAGCCCCACAGGGGCCTGACTATGGCGTTTTCAAAATTCGTTATATCGCTAATAACCTTTCAACCTAAATTCGGCAGTTGCGGGCCTGAAAATGGCGCATCTGACTAAAATCACTTTGTCTTTTGAATTTTTGAGTGCTCACCCGGATGGTTCTAGGATTATAAAATTCCAAAAACACACCGCTCTTTTAGCGGCCGTACCATTTTAGTCCGCCTTGACTGCTGAATTTAGGTTAAAGTGACAGAATAAATTAGTCATAGACCCAGCCTCATTCATTTTTGAAAAAGATGAATGAGAATTGCTGGGCGAGTGCAATCTTGGCGTAGCCAAGTTACGCCGTAGAAGACAACAAACTCCTATGTGCTCAAGCGTGTAAAGTTTTAACCTAGATTCGGCAGTTAAGGAGCACGAAAATGGTGCAGGTGGCTAAAAGCAACAAGTATTTTGAACTTTTCTTAAGGCGCAACCCTGGCACCGTCGGGGTGAGCACTTAAAATTCAAAAGCCGCAGTGATTTTAGGCGGATGCTCCGTTTTCGGGCCCGTAACTGCCGAATTTAGGGTTATATCGCCAAGGACTTTTGGAAAACCCTATATTGCGGGTGATTTTTGAAAGAAATCACTCACGCAGGGTTTATGCGCGATTTTCAGACCAGGAATTGCTGAATTGAAGCTATACTGACAGAAACAATCCTGACTCTTGCAACAGAGCTAACACTTTATTGTGCAGATCGCGGCGACATGTTGCCACTAATGTGGGCAATTGACGTACTGGAGAGTCTCGAAAAGACCCAAGCTCAGCACCATGCACATCGGTCACCACCGCACCGGCCTCTTGGGCGATAAACGCAAGCGCGCCAGCATCGATCGCTTGTGCCGGCGCAAAGATGATTGAAGATGCACGACCAGCTATAAGATCAGTTGATTGGCTCGCCTGTGTCTGATCAGCTACATCGAACTCTTTAGCTAAATCTTTGACCTCCAGCACTTTTTGCAAGCAGGCCTGAATATCAGGGCGATTAAATAATAGGATTGGACCGGTGCTCTGAGTAACATCAAGCCTGGTTCCTCTAGCACCATTTTGACACTCGGCATGAGTTCTAACAAAGGCACCTTCGCCACGACTTGCCACATAACACCGATCGAGGCGTGGCATGTAGCAGAGCGCCCCTACGATACGATTTTGATCATGAATCGTCACAATTATCTGATAGTTTTTGCGCCCAGCTATATACGCCCTAGTTCCATCAACTGGATCGATAAGCACCTCAAGCTCTGCGCCAACTGGGAAATATTTTACGTTTAGCGACTGGTTCTGCTCCTCAGAAAAAAAACTCACCTGCGGATAACGCGCCAAGAGAGCGACCTCTAGATAGCCTTGTATAGATAGATCAGCGTCAGAAAGGGCGTTGTGAAAGGGCGTTGGTCCATCTTTGTCCTGATGCACATCGATCCTAGCCTGCACCTGACTGCTATAGGCCCCGGCGGCTGCAACATACGGAAGTAAGTACTTTATAATTTCCTCTATTAGCGACATATCACCCCATAAATCAGACCTATTATCCTGAATTAGGCAGTTGCGCTCCCAAAAAGGACGCAGATGGCTAAAAGCACGCGGTATTTTAAATTTTTCGGTAGCGCAACCCTGGCACTGTCAAGGTGAGCGTTCGACTGATCTCACGCCGAAGTCACCGAAAATTCAGAAGACAAAATGATTTTAGTCATATGCGCCATTTTCAGACCCGCAACTGCCGAATTTAGGATTATCATCTACAGCGCATTCGAGAGTACCGAATTGCGAATAGATTACATCTAAGCCTACGCCGCGCTCTGGATAACGTGCAATACGTCATGCTTTGCTACGATACTATTTGCGGTTTACCGACACACCTCTGCCATATAGAATAGCACGGTGCGTTTTTTTTCTCTCAATATAAATACGACCACCAAAGAGCGACTTATCTGGCTCAGTTACTTCCTACTGACAGGTGTGTGCACTATTCTTGTCTTTAGACAACCACTTCTAATTCGAATCAACGGACTACTCGATCCCTTTGCGTTTAACGGCGATGCCTTGCAACACATCGCTCCGATGTGGTTCCTCCGAGAGCAGCCTGGCGCGGTCCCTGACTATACGCTGCGTTACTATCTAGAGGCGATCCAGCCCCCTCTCTTCAAAGCAGTATACTGGGTTGCTACCATCTGGATGAGTCCTACGTTAGCTTCAAAGATCATTACGGCGATCCTCTGTGTCACTTATATAACAACATCAACCCTCTCTGCCAAACGCCTGGGCGGCCCTGCAGCGGCATCCCTAACCTACTTCCTGGCAACTGGTGGAGTCTTAAAAAACATGCCTTTTATGGGTGGGATCCAACGTGGATTTGGATTCTGCATCGCCTCTATCGCACTATATTTTATTTGCTCTGGACGGATAGTGCACCTTGCGGTCTTAGGGGTACTTGCAGCTATGTTGTATCCAGCTGCTGCAGTGTGCATCCTCTCTGTGCTTGCCCTGCTACTGATTCTTAAGGGCGCTTATGCCGGATCTCTAGAGCGGTGGGGTGCCAAGAGCCGTATAGCTCTTCTCTTCATATCGGCTCTCTCCGTCGGAATTGCAGTCATGCCTCAACTGATAAGTGGCAATCAATACGGCACACGCCTATCTATCGATGCACAGGGTGAGTTTGAGGAGTGGGGCCCAAACGGTCGTTACACTCAAGGGGACCGCGGCGTTCCAATTAGCCTTGGGCACAAGGTTTTATCTGCAACCGTGTCCGCGCTCTCTGCACTCAAACCGTCTCGCGAAAACCCAAGAGATACAGGTGATCCTGATTTGAGTGCGGCCTCTGAGCGTACTGCAACCGGAACTGCGCTGCCGATAATTGTAGCAACACTTGTTAGTGGTATCATGATCTTAATTCAGCGCCGCGGGGCTTTAAGCCCTGATGCTCTCCGTTGCTGTGTGTTTGCTATCGGAGCAGTGCTTGCCTTTAGCGCTGCATGCCTTCTTTTTCCCCTGCTGTATATCCCATCTCGCTATCTGGCTCTGGGTACGATCGCGCTCATCCCAGTGGTGTTTCCGGTGATCTGGGCTATCATTGGTCGCTCGCTTGTTCCATCCAAATATAAGTGCTTTGCGGAACCAGTTGCCTTGACGCTAGGTATTGCAGCTATTTTATCTCTAGGCTGGCTAGATATATCCGTTAAGAGGCTGCCGACAGCGTCTGGTAACCGCATGCTATTTGCTGCCATCCGCAGGCTCCCTGCAGATGCCGTAATCGCCTCGTGGCCTCGCGGTATTGCCAGTATGGTGCCTCTATTTACCGCGCGCTCTATGCTAGTTTTTGAAGAGGGACACCAGATCTTTCACCGAGATTTTCTCCTGGAGATGCGCAGACGCACTCGTGCAATCATAGCTGCCTACGCTGCAACAGATATCGCTCCGATCAAGGAGCTGCGAGATACTTACCATGTTTCGCATATACTCCTTAATACGCGGCATTTAACCCGCGTACCGGAGTATTTTGCCCCTTTTGATCGAGAGATACAGGACGCCCGAGCAAATCTAGCTGGAAAACCTCTAATCCTTGCTGAGTTAGCGCAGAGCAAGGCGGTATTTTCCAATAATGATTACGTTCTGATCGATATTCGGTAGATATATGGTGTTTTTCAAAAGTCATGAGCGATATTTCGGCTTTTGGGAAACGCGATTGATTAGCGAATGCGAATCGAAACAACAAGCTATAGTGATTTACGCCAAAAGCTTTGCTAGTTTTACTGGCACGGACTTTTACAAATCACTATAGCGAACTAAAATTGAGTAGGAGGCACACCCCGTGCAGAGGTATGCTGACCTCTCACAGAACCGTGCGTACTGGTCCGGATACAGCTCTTTATGAGACCCAAAGATGGCTCTTCGTGGAATCTAGTGGGTAGAATTGGCGTTTCCAGACTTGAACATGCTCGTGCACGTAAACGTGAACATAGGACGGGAGAGTGTGGTTACACGCCCTGAAGGCAAAGTTTAGAAAGCATGGCACCAATCCGTTTAAGCAAAAGCTTTCCGGTGCGATAATCGTCTGGAGAGAGCTGGGTAAGAGCGTTGAACCTTAATTTGGCAGTTAAAGAGGATGAAAACAACTTCAAAAACTTCTGAGCAGTTGCACGCACTCTACTGCTCTATTTCGGCGTGCGCCGGAAGCGCGCGATTCAGCACATCTTGCTCCATTCTTAGCCATGCCATGTAGCGCTTACGACGTTCAGGATTAGTGCATCTAAAGGTGCTTGCCACCTCGTCAGATGAGAGATGTTCCGGATCACTCTTACCGTAAACCGACATCCATGCAGCCAGCGCTGCTCCACGCGTACCAGCCTCACGAGTATCGAGACGATTGAGTATGTATCCCGAGACATCGGCTATGTATTGCATAAGGTACTGTGAGGCCGAACCACCGCCAGCAACATTTATCTCAGCAGGAAAGCGTTCACCAAAAAGCCCCTTCTCAGCACACTCCTCAATCATTCGCACAATCAGGTTTCCAACATTCTCAACCAGCGCTCTAACGCGGTCAGCAACTTCGGCACCTACTCTACAAACCGTTACATTTGCTACCCCTTTAGGCCACTCTTTCGTTACGGTATCTCGGTTAACCCAATAAGCTGTTGCTAGCCCTGCCGGATTGTTCTCATATGCCCGCTGGCAGAGTTTATCTAACTCAGTGGTGTCACCAGCCCAGGCACGCCTCAGCGGTTCAAGCAGCACCGTCCCGGTCACCGAAGAGGTTATCTCAATCATGTACTGCAGATCGTGATAGCTCACACCAGGAGGCTTCCGAGAATAGAGCACACTTGTTTTTAGCGCCGGCTTGCGAACGATCTCAGCACCTGTGTTGAAACACAACGAAGCAATCGTTCCAAGATTTAAAAGTGGCCGGTTGTTAGAGCTCCATCTGCCAAGTAGCGCTGCCTGCTGATCTCCGAGTAACGCCATCAGCGGAATACCCTGCACCTCTCCGTGGGGAGAGAGCGATGCTGAGATCTGTGGCAGCCGCTTAAGGACTACATCAAAACGCTTGCATAACCACTCACTCCAACAAGAGTCCTCCAGCGAATAGAGCATCGTCCGAGCCGCCATAGTATCTTCAGTGGCAAAGACTTTGCCGAGAGTCAATCGATGCAGAAAATACGTATCAAGGGTGGCAACAGCGATATCAGTGTCAAGAAACTGTGCCTGAAGGAGACTTATTTTAGGAGCAGCAAAATTAGCCAATGTAGGCACTCCAGTTAAACCGGATATCTTTTCAACACCTAGCCCTAGACCGTCAATCATCGGCTGTGTTCGCGTATCAGCCCAGGTAATAACGGGGTGGAGCGGATCGCCACTGCGCTTATTCCATGCAAGCACACCGGAGCGCTGCACGGCTAAACCACATGCGCGGAGTGGGCGACCATCACACTTTGAAAGTTCGATAGCTCTGCAAATGATATCAATTACTGATAAGAGCAGTCCGTGAGGATCCTGCTCAACGCAACGCTCAGCACGCCGAACCTCCGGTACTGCGGCATTCCACTCTGCTATGGCTGAGCCGGTTTCATCGATCACTACTCCCTTAGTTGAGCTTGAGCCTTGATCGATCCCTAAAAAAAGTTCCGAACGCATACGCCTTTAAAGATTCCGTCACTTTCTGATTCTATCGCGTTTTTCAAAGATTATAAGCGCCACAACAGCTCTTGGAAAACGCTATCGATTCGCGGATGCGAATCAAGACAGCAACCTATAGTGATTTAGGGCAAAAACTTTGCCAGTTTGACTGGCACGGACTTTTGCAAATCACTATGGCGTTTAAAGCGGATTCCTCCACCGTAGTAGCGCTCTGGTGCCTTTATAGCGACCGCCTACCAGAATCTCATTAACCCCGTCACCATCAGTGTCAGCTACACTTGAGCTGCCTTGCAAGAGGCTATCAGTGCTAAGTAGAGGTCTAGTGCACGGTGATGAATTACAAGTAAGATGCTCCCCTGTTGCTCCTGACAGAACAACTATACCCTTGGAATAGTTTACCAGAACTTCCATGGCCCCATCTCGGTTCACATCAGCTAACACCGGTGTGCGGTTGTAAAATCCAGCCATCGAGTCCGTTTGTCTGCCAAGCATGGGTTGCACACTCCAGAGAACGCGATCGGTTGCTGGTTGCCATGCTGTGACTCTACTGACACCATCACCGCCCGCTACCGAGGAACCACTAATCGGCAACACTACTTCAAGCAAACCATCGTTGTTTATATCGCCAACTGCTGGCGTTGACGGTGTGCAAGCAGTTGTTGCCAGGGTTTTAAGGAGTCTTCCGGTCGAGGCACTTAAGACCTTAAACCATTTTCCGCGGCGGTTTTTGCCCCGCTCTGGGAAGAAACAGCCGTTTCCAATCACCACTTCAAGGCCTGGATCTGCCGGCAAGATATCAGCAACAACCGGCGAAGATTGAATTACTTGATCAAATTGCGCTCGCCACTGCTGAAGCTCACTACTTCGAAAGCCAAATTTGGTACCAGCCTTTTCGTTAATTGCCGCTCGCAAAGCGTAGAGGTAGCCGCCGTTTGGTGTGGGCGGCTTTAAACGGGTATTTTTCGAAATATCAGTTCCGACGATCATCTCAAGATCGCCATCACCAGCAACATTCGCAAATGCTGGAGAGGTGAAGACGGTATCAGCAGCATTATAGTACCACCGTACCGAACCATCAGCATTGAGCAGATAAACATTTCGATCAAATGATCCAAAACCGATCTCAAGCCGCCCATCGCGATCTACATCAGCCAGGGTAGGAGTTCCATACACCGCATGTCTAAAGGCAAAAAAACGCTCGCGCTTGGCAAAGTTTTTTATGCTAAATGTCCAAGCTAGCTCGCCCGTCTTTGCATGATATGCGACTACTCCACCATCACACACCTTGCCACGAAACCCACCATAACCCGCCACAACATAGGCCTCTCCTGTTCCATATAGATTACCTACCACAGCGGAAGAGTGCATCTTGTCGCTCTCTGGTGCTTCCGTGCAATTTACGTTAGGGGTGCGAACTGACCAGAGCAGCGAGCCAGAGCTAGAAACGGCCTGCACTGTGCCATTAGATGTAGTTAAAACGATCTCTTTTCCGTTTGATGCATCGCCGTCAAGATCCACCACTACAGGGCGCATCGGCCCAAAACCGACTCCAGGTATCGGTAATACCTCCGGCTCAATCGCTAGAGCCGGCGCAACACTAAGTATGGCCGTAAAGAGTATCGCTACGATTTGAAACTGGAGATAAGCTGCTGAAGGCATCGGCATTACCAAATAGTTTCATGGCAATAGAGATTCGACCAGGTGGGTTTTGATAATATCCCCAAAATATTCTATGTTTATCAAATATTTTTAGAGTCAAGACAGCAACTGTGTACACAAAAGAAAGCATATCAGAGAAGATTTTAAGTGGTGAGCGGCTTACGTGCGATGAGGCGCTGGCGGCATGGAGGATCTTTGATTTTACCGAACTAGCGACCTTGGCTCAAAAAGTCAGATTCCGGCTAAACCCTGCGCCATCAGTCACCTACCTGGTTGACCGCAATATTAACTACACAAACGTCTGCAACTCAGACTGCTCTTTCTGTGCCTTTTATAGACACGATCCGAAGCACGCTGAGGCTTACACACTCTCGCGTGAGGTCATGGCGCAGAAGGTCGAGGAAGCTCTAGCGCTCGGCGCTTCACGAATCCTCTTGCAGGGCGGCCATAATGACGAGCTCCCCTACGACTTTTACCTAGAGACGATCTCATGGCTAAGTTCCACCTATCCGCTACAACTCAATGCCTTCTCCCCATCTGAGATACACCAGATGACGCTAGTGTCTGGCAAGAGCTCATACCAGGTGCTCTCTGACTTAAAGAGCTGCGGGCTATACGGCCTACCAGGAGGCGGAGCCGAGATACTACACGACGATGTGCGCAAACGGATCAGTCCAAAGAAGATCTCAAGTGGTCGTTGGCTTGAGATTATGCGTGAGGCTCACTGTCTAGATCTCGTTACCACAGCCACTATGGTTATCGGATTCGGAGAAGCCCTCGAACACCGCATCGAACACCTTAATCGACTACGCACGCTACAAGATGAGAGTCGTCGATCCGGCCATGATGGATTCAATCTCTTTATCTCATGGACTCACCAATTTAATGAGTACACCTCGCTCGGCCGCAGTAGGCACGTGGCCAAGTATGGAGCTGGTGCCGTTGAGTATTTAAAAAACGTCGCCTGGAGCCGCATAGTTCTTGATAACATCCAACACCACCAATCAAGCTGGCCGACCTGTGGAGCGCATGTTGCCGAGATTGGACTGCATGCTGGCTGCGACGATATCGGCAGCACCATGATGGAAGAGAACGTTGTAAGCCAAGCAGGTGCACCAACTGCTCAAAAGTGGAGTATGAGCCCAGAGGAATTAGAGCGACACATCCGTCAAGCAGGCTTTGAGCCTAAACGGCGCGATAGCAGCTTTAACATAAATTCAGCAGCTACTAATCTTTCACCTGGATACCAGACAAACGGCCAAGTGGAAGATTAGTAGTAGCCCGCGGAGGCGGGCTAAAAACAATGGCTCTTCGTGGAATCGAGTGGGTAGAATTGGCGTTTCCGGACGTGAACATGCAC
>CAZZLV010000100.1:0-8829 GCA_964655155.1 uncultured Bdellovibrionales bacterium | reverse complement strand
GCAAGGCTTTTGCCGTAAATCACTAAAGGTTGTTGTTTTGATTCGCGTCCGCGAATCGATAGCGTTTTACAAGAGCCGTTATATCGCTAAGAATTTTTGAAAAACGCTATGGATTCCCTATTAGGGGCGCTGATCATGCTTAGATCTTTAACGTAGGTTTAGTTTTAAATTTTCGAATTATGTCTCACGTCAGAACTCGCTTTGCCCCTTCACCTACTGGATTGCAACATCTTGGCGGCTTTCGTACCGCATTTTTTGCTTGGCTTCTGGCGAAGCGTCACGGTGGGGAGTTTTTACTGCGGATCGAAGATACAGATCGTGACCGAACCGTCCCCGGGGCGATCAGATTTGTCCTTGAGGAGCTAGCATGGTTCGGAATCCAGCCGGATGAGGGGCCCAGCAAAGCGGAGCTTGAGCAGATCGGAGAGTCGTGGGAGGGAGCCCCAGATATCGGGGGGCCGTGCGGCCCATATATACAGAGCCTTAGGATGGCGCGCTATCGAGAGGTCGCAGAGGAATTGATCGCCAGCGGGTTTGCTTACCGGTGTGATTGCACTCCAGAGATGTTAGAGCGTGAGCGCAACGAGCAGATGGCGCGAAAGGAGTTGCCAGGCTATTCGGGGTACTGTCGTTCAAGAAATGTATCAGCAGATGCCCGGCATGTGATACGGCTTAAAATTCCGCAGAAGCGTGCGATCAGTTTTAACGACGGAGTTCGGGGTAAGGTTACCTGGGAGCAGATTCAACTGCGAGATACTGTCCTGCTTAAGAGCGATGGCTCGCCGACCTATCATCTAGCCGTAGTGGTAGATGATCACGATATGAAGATTAGCCACGTTCTGCGGGGAGTCGAGTGGCTCTCATCAACTCCGATTCATCTGCTGGTCTACGAGGCGCTTGGCTGGCAACCACCGGTCATTGCGCATTTCCCTGTCGTAAACGGGCCAGATGGTAAAAAGTTGTCGAAACGCACTGGGGCAGCAACCTCGCGGGATGCCCGTGAAAAGGGATTTTTGCCAGAAGCAGTGCTCAATTTTGTGTCACTGATCGGCTGGGCGCCAGGTGAGGGGAGTGACCAGGAGATCTTCACTCGCGATGAGTTAATCTCCAAATTTTCGCTTGAGGGGATAAATCCGGCAAGCGGTGTTTTTGATATGACCAAGATGGAGTGGATGAATGGGTTGTACATTCGCAAGCTTAATACAGCCGATTTCATCAAAAGAACGGCGCCGTTCCTCAAGGCCGCTAATGTTACCATACCCATGGAGATGTTTGCGGCGATAGCGCCATTGGTGCAAGAGCGAGTAAAGCTTTTGACCGAGGTGCCGCCCATGGTTGAGTTCCTTATGGATAAGCCTCTGGAGCGGCAGATGGATGCAATGTTTCAGAAAGGTATCGATGTGGCTAAAGCTAGAGAGGTTTTGATCCGCTCGAGGGCGAGTCTTGAGCAGCTAGTCGAGTTTTCTGTCTCGCAGATAGATCTGGTATTAAGGGGTGTTGCGGGTGATTTGGGGTTAAAGCCGGGGCCAGCCTTTGCAGTGCTTAGGGTGGCGGTCACCGGTAAGACCGTAACCCCACCGTTATTTGAGTCGTTTGCTGTTTTGGGTCGTGATAGGGTATTGTCTCGGATTGCAGAAGCGCTAGTTTTGTTAGAGGTAATGTAATGAAAGCAAAAGATGTACGACGTGGCACTGTTTTAAAGTTTAAGAATAGCCTCTACAGCGTGATGGATTTTCATCACCACACACCTGGCAACCTTCGAGCCATGGTGCAGATGAAGCTGCGCAACCTTTATGACGGTAAGCAGACAGAGCACAGATTTAGTTCGACCGAAGAGATCGAGTCGGCCGATGTATTTAACCAGCCAGCAACTTATCTGTACTCGGATCAAAATGGTTTCCACTTCATGAATAGTGAGACCTACGAGGAAGTTACCATATCCGAGGATATGATCGGTCTCGGTAAATACTTTGTGCAGGAGGGTATGCAGGTACAGCTTTCGATGTATGAAGAGAATCCGATCGGGATTCAGCTCCCACAGACCGTCATATTAGAGATAGTTGATACGGAACCGGGGATGAAGGGGGCAACGGCAACTAACTCCCCAAAACCAGCGAAGACTGACACAGGTTTGCAGTTGACAGTGCCACAATTCGTTAATATCGGTGACAAGGTTATAATTAATACAGAGACCGGAGAGTATCAGAGTCGAGCTTAATCGCCTCGTTTCGCGAGCAATCCTCTCTCAAGTATATACCTATATTCGCAGGTGCGGGTCTGAAAAATCGCTTATGACTAAAATCACCTTGTCTTTTGAATTTTCGGTGCGCATCCTTACGGCGCCGGTACTGCGCCTCAGAAAAATTCAAAATACTCCGTGCTTTAAGTCATCTGCGCCGTTTTCATCAGCCTTAAGTGTCGAATTTAGGACAATTAGGAGATCCCTATGAAGCGTCCTATGACTCCGCGCGGCTACGCTGCGCTTCGGTCGGAATTGATGAAATTGAAGGCTATGCGTCCGGAGCTTGCTCGCGCAATCGAGATAGCCCGGGGACACGGTGATCTCTCAGAAAACGGCGACTACGACGCAGCTAAGGAGAAATCGGGTATGGTCGAGGCGAAGATACGTGATATCGAGACACGCCTGGCGATGGCGGAGGTGATCGATCCGCGCAAGCTGTCGATTGCAGATCGCGTGGTGTTTGGTGCTACGGTAGTGATAGAGGATGTTGATAGCGGCGAACGTAAAGTTATCAGCATCTACGGTGCTGAGGAATCCGATGTCGAAAAGGGGTGGATCTCTTATGAAGCTCCACTTGGTAAGGGTCTGATTGGTAAGGAGTTGGGTGACGTGGTGAAGGTTGCACTTCCCGGTGGCGCTCGTGAATATGAGATAGTTGAGCTTTCAATCACGTACGAGCACAGCGAGGAGCTGCTCAATCGAGATATTGAGTAGCGGCCGGATACTTTTGGCATGCTGCTAACGATTCGCGGACGCGAATCAAATCGACGATTTATAGTGATGTTGAGCAAAAGCCGTGCCAGTTTGACTGGCACGGACTTTTGCACATCTCTATAGCTTCAATCTACTGTGGCTTCTTAGGATCTCTGGCGTTTGCTCTCAGCACTGCCTATGGTAGCCTAGCTGGGTGATTTCCAGAGAGAGTATCGACCGCGTCAGAAATGAAGCTTCTATCCTTGAGGTGGTGTCAGAGACCGTAACCCTTCGTAGGTCGGGCACCAACTACGTCGGTCTTTGCCCATTTCATTCCGAGCGTTCGCCATCATTTTCAGTCCGCGAGAGTAACAACGGTTATCACTGTTTTGGTTGTGGGGCATCGGGAAATGTGATCTCGTTTGTCATGATGACTCGCGCGCTTAGTTTCCCGGATGCGGTTGAGTTTTTGGCGAGTCGATTTGGAATCGAACTAAAATATGAATCCGGTCGCGACGCCGGACCTAAGATTGATCGCGAGAAATTGTTCGCGTTGTGCCAGATGGCACAGCTGTTCTTTCGGCGCTCTCTTTTGCTGGTAAAGAGTGGCCAAGGTGAGTACCGCAAAATAGGTGAGTACCTGAAAAAGCGTGGGCTGACGGCGGATGCAATTAATACATTTGGCATAGGCTATGCGCCAAACCAGAGGGGAGTCCTGCTCGAGGAGCTAAAAAAGGCCGGGTATGATCAAGAGACGATCCTGCTTTCGGGCCTTGTGCGTCGTTCGGCCTCTGGAGAGATCTATGAGCTCTTTCGTGGGAGGTTAATTTTTCCGATCTTCATCGACCCTAAGCGCATAGCAGGATTTGGTGGGCGTGTCGTTCCAGGGGTGCTTGAACCAGCTTTTGAACAGCAGTCCCCCAAGTATGTAAACTCTCCGGAGACGCCGATTTATCAAAAGAGCAAAACGTTCTATGGATTGCCGCAAGCTATGAGCGCGATGCGTGAGTTGGGTGAGGTCTATATCGTTGAAGGATACATGGATGTAATTGGACTAGCTATGCGTGGGGTGCACAACGCAGTGGCGTGTTGCGGTACCGCGTTAACCGAGCAGCACATCAAACGATTGTCCGGTCTGTGTAGCCGCGTTCATCTCCTTTTTGATGGTGATGAGGCTGGAAGAAATGCGGCTGCAAAATCTTTCCCAGTGGCTCGCAATGCAGAGCTAGATGTCACGGCGTGCTTCCTGCCAGAGGATACGGATCCCGATGACTTTGCGTCACAGAATGGCACAGGTACGGCTCAAGCATTAATGGCCTTGCCCAAGGTATTGCTAATAGATTCGTTTGTTGATGGTGTTGTCCGAAAACTTGGTGGCAGTTCAAACGAAGAGCTTGGGCCAAACCTCTTAGGCAAGGTGTGCGATGAAGTTGCGAAAGCTCTCGCATTGGTTCAGCGAGAGGTTGTCAGGGCAGCACTCCTAGCGCGAGTAGCACGGCGACTCAAAGTTGAAACCGCGCAGATCGATGCCTTAATTGTACGATACCGAGGTGATGGGCGCAGGACAGATGCAGGTAATCAGTCGTCTGCGCGAGCCAGCCTGCGACGAGATGCGCAGGAGTCTAGGCTAGAGGGTGGTGTGGGGGCTGTTGCAGATCACGGATCGGATGGCAGAGTTGGCGAGGGGAGTCATCACTCGGAGCGACCACCCAGACTGCTTCCAAAGTCTGACTTGGCTTTACTACGGGTAGTTATGGTTCTGCGCGAAGCGATTATCGCTCAGGTTATCAGTAATGTAGATGTATGTGAGATGTTGCAGCCAGAATCGATGAGATTCATTCTGGGGTTAAACGACATTATACATCAATCTGAGCTGAGCGAGGAGCAGATAAGAGCCGAAATTAAACAGTACTTACAGTTACTTGGAGCGGATTGGATGGTGCTGTGGAGGGAGGCTCACGCGATGCTTGCCATGAGTGAAGAGACGCCGGAGTCGGTGTACGAAAAGACTCTTAGTGGTTTTAGGCGTGAGAAGCTTTCGGCGCTCATAAAGGAGTCACACCTGGAGCTGGCCGCCTGTGTCGATGAGCCGAAGCGTCAGTCTGAGATATTTGAGAGAATTCGGGCGCTAAAAAGTCAACTTGACACTATGGTCAGGGGGTAGACCGCAGCGATTCAAATCGCTAGTATTGCGCGATCGGCGAGTTCTCGTACACAGACAATCTGGCGTGGCATGGTTTGAAAGGATGAACCAACGTAAGAGTGTTGTGGGCGAAGGTAACGTGGATGGGTGGATGTAAATTGGTTCTTCGGCGGCGAAGAAGTGCCGAAGTAAATCTCTTCTGGAGTTTGATTGTGGTGGCAAAAAAGAGCGGAGCAGGTAGCGGTAAGGGTCTTCGCAAAGGTAAACCGGGTAAGAGTAGGGTAAAGCCTAAGCTAAAAGGTTCGCGTGAAGCCAAGGGGCTTAAGAGCAGCAACAATAAAAAACGGGCGCGCGTTACGCTTAAGAAAGATTCCAAGCTCAAGGCAGCAGCTCGAGAGAGGCTTAAACGGCAGCAACCGACCGCTGCGGCAGCAAAGAAGGCAGTTAAGCAGGTGACTTTGACAAAGGAGGTTGCCCGTAAGCCAGAATCAAAACTCGCTTCGCAAAAGATCGCTCCTTCCAAGGAAGTGGCAGCTAAGGCAACAGGTGTTACTCAGGTCGGCTCGGCTGCTAAAAAGCTGGCACCGCTAGCCGAGAATGTGGTTGCTACAATCAAGCCATTGACGAAGCCACTCACAAAGGAGCCCAAGAAGCCGATCGATGCAGACAAGGAAGCCTTGTCGATTGATCGAGACATAATAGTTGGAGATCTCGATGATGGGTTGCAGGAGCTAACTGGATTTGAAGTTGGAGTAGAGGCAGAGCTTGCGGATATCGACGGCGCAATCGATATGACCGAGCGGGGTGATATTGAGACTCGCGTTAGTCGCCTGATTGAAATAGGTAAGGAGAAGGGATACATCACAATGGACGAGGTCAATGAGGCCTTGGCTGGTGAGGTGATGTCCGAGGAGCAGGTCGACGAAGTCGTAGCTCGGTTTGGTGAGCATGACATAGACATTATCGAGCAACCAGCTGAGCCACAGGAGGAGTCAGGCGATGGAAGTGTTGGACTCGATGCGGCTCCGGAAGTTCTCGAGCCAGGATCATTGGGACGCAGTACCGATCCTGTGCGGCAGTACTTGCGTGAAATGGGTAATGTGAGCCTGCTTACACGAGAAGGTGAAGTTGAGATAGCTAAGCGCATCGAGTCCGGATTACTCGCAATTCGCGAACAGCTTTTGCAGCAGCCAATTGCACTCGAATATGTGGTTAGTCTCTTCGATAAGGTGAAAGCGGATGAGATCCGTTTGAGAGACCTCTTTGCTGAAGATGATTCTGAGCAAGATTCGGAAAAAGAAGAAGAGGAGGAAGAGGAGGAACCCAAGTTTGATGAGGACGGTCAGGAGATAGCACCAAAGCCAACTCTGCAGAGCCAGGAGGATGAGGAACAGAAGAAGAAGTTCCTCACGAAGGCGATCCCGTACCGTAAGTCGCTCAAGGACACCCGCGCTCTGTATGAGCAATTAATGGACTTGCCACTAGAAAAGCGCAGTGGCTCAGATCGTGAGAAGAAATTCTTCAAACAGCTCTCAAAAAACGCGGCGAAAGTTGAGGAGCTGAACCTTAATCAGAAGCAGTTCCACAGGATGATTGAGCTGGTCAAGGCGGCCGACGACGAGCGTCGAGAGGTGTTCAGGAATCTTGATACACCAGCGCGCAAGTTGGGCACAAATGTTGAGGAGCTAGTCGATTCTATCGCGGAGCTGCTCGCTTCAGATCAAGTCGCCGTTAAGCGAGCTGGAAAGCGTCTAAAGCTCAAGAGCACCGATCTTAAGCATTGGACCGATCCTATTCGTCGCGCCTACGATGTTATTCGAGGCTTAGAGGAAAGGGCGATGATGAGCGCGAACCGTTTTGCGGATTCCGTTCGTATTCTTAAAGATGGAGAAGTTCGTGCGCGGATAGCGAAGGATCAGTTGATTGAGGCTAACTTGAGGCTCGTTGTTTCAATCGCAAAAAAATACACCAATCGCGGATTACAGTTTCTGGATCTGATTCAGGAAGGCAACATCGGATTGATGAAGGCCGTCGACAAGTTTGAGTATCAACGTGGATACAAGTTTTCAACCTACGCCACGTGGTGGATTCGTCAAGCGATAACTCGAGCGATCGCCGATCAGGCGCGGATCATCAGAATTCCGGTGCACATGATCGAAACGATCAACAAGTTGGTGCGCACATCGCGTCAACTAGTTCAAGATCTCGGTCGCGAGCCGACTCCCGAAGAGATCGCCGATAAGATGGAGATCCCGATCGATAAGGTTCGCAAGGTATTGAAGATCGCCAAGGAGCCTATCTCTCTCGAGACTCCGATTGGAGAAGAGGAGGATTCTCACCTCGGAGACTTTATCGAAGATAAGCGTGTTGTATCCCCAGCTAATGCCGTGGTTAACATGAATCTGCAGGAGCAGACCCGTAAGGTTCTTGCAACACTCACTCCGCGTGAAGAGAAGGTGCTGCGCATGCGATTTGGTATTGGCGAGAAGAGTGATCACACCCTGGAGGAGGTCGGTCAGAACTTCGATGTTACTCGCGAGCGTATCCGTCAGATCGAGGCCAAAGCCTTGCGTAAGTTACGTCATCCAAGTCGCAGCAAACGTTTGCGTGGCTTCATGGATAAGTAGTCTGGGGCGTACGTCGCTGCCAGACTGCGGATGTGCAGTTTGCTGATCTAGGAGAAAGTTAATGAAGGCTCGTACTGTTTGTCGCAGCTCTGCCGGTGGCGTTAGTAGAGACAAAGACCGCTTAATTGGCTTTGAGGCGTTTTGGTCAGTGTACCTTTGGGCAATTCTAAGTGCCGTGATAATTATCGGGCTAAGTGCGTGTGGACGCTACCGAGCGCCACTGACCCCTGAAGAGCTGGCGCCCGCAGCGGTAGCAGGCCTTGCAGTAACTACGACAGATAAGGGCGTAGTATTTACCTGGATAGCTAACGACACTGATCGCCGGGGCAAGGAGCTTAAGTCTGCTGAGGGTTTTTCGGTCGAGCGAAAGGAGCTGGCGCATCGTGGGGACGAAACTGACCCGATGGTAGAATTTGAGAAGCTCGGTTTTCTAAAGGACAATCACGTAGAGGTGCGCGAGAAGTTGCGTGATGCGGCGCGAGCTGCGGGTAAGATCGGTCGTACTGTTAAGCCCCCGGAAGATTCGATGAAGTTTACCTTTACTGATGCAACTCCGGTGATTGGCAAGACCTACGTCTATCAGATCGTGCCTCAGAATCAGGGTGGTGTTGAGGGCCAGGTCGGTCAAGTTGTTAAGGTTGTTTTTCAGGGAGAGAGAAGTACCGTTGTCATGAGCGTCTCTGACGAGATCCTTAACCAACAGGCGTTGCTCGCTTCTCCGCAGTAGGTTGTAGTTACGCGATGTATAACCCTAATTTCGGCAGTTGCGGGTCTGAAAATGGCGCATCTGACTAAAATCACTTTGTCTTTTGAATTTTCGGTGCTCACCCTGACGGTGCCAGGGTTGCGCCTCCAAAAAGTTCAAAATACTTCGTGCTTTTAGCCACCTGCACCATTTTCATACTCCTTAACTGCCGAATTTAGGATAACAAAATACCTTGGCCAATTTGAACTTTTCTGAGGGCTTAAATCCTGGCACCGTCAGGGTGAGCGCCGAAAATTCCAAAGCCGCAGTTATTTTAGCCAGATGATCCATTTTGGGGCCCGCAGCTGCTCTTTTTAGGATTATCCTAAAAACGGCAGTTAAGGAGGATGAAAATGGCGCAGATGCTCAAAAGCACGAA
>CAZZLV010000099.1:0-8908 GCA_964655155.1 uncultured Bdellovibrionales bacterium | reverse complement strand
GATTTTAGCCAGATGCGCCGTTTTCGGGCCCGCAACTGCCGAATTTAGGATTATCATTCATTTTAATAAAAATGAATGAGGCTGGGTTTAGGATTCTATCGCCGGATGGAAATCCGACCTTAAAGAGCATTTCAAATATAATCCATGCGCTTTATCCTAAATTCGGCAGTTAAGAAGAACGAAAATGGTGCAACTGGCTAAAAGCACAAGGGATTTTGAACTTTTCGGAGGCTTTAACCCTGGCACCGTCAGGGTGAGCACCGGAAATTCAAAAGCCGCAGTGATTTTAGCCAGATGCGCCGTTTTCGGTCCCGCAACAGCCGAATTTAGGTTTATGGATAACAAAGATATCCATCAGAGCCCTGTCCTGCCTGCTGATAGTGGCGTTATTGCCTAAAATCCGATCCTCCTCTTCCTCTGCTGATCGATCGGCCCGTCAAGCTGTGCGACTAGGTGGGTTCAAGCCGCGTAAGCTACGCTGCCCGCACAAAGTATCATAACCCTCTTTAGGTTTCCGGGTGGGGATTTTGAAGAGTTATTTTAAAGAGTTATTGGTATGGATCTGAAGATAAGTTTACTGAGCTTCTGCCTTGCTGGAATTTTTGCCGTCTCGGCTACAGGGTGTAGTAGCTCGTATACCACACCGGTAGCGATTGGTGGCGTGAGTGGAGCGGCAGCTGGTGCGGGCACCGGAGCCATTATTGGAACTGTTATCGCAAATGGTGATGTGGCAGCCAGTGCTCTTATGGGAGGGGCGATCGGCTTGCCCGTTGGATTAGCGCTCGGAGCGCTTTATCACTATAACAGCGCACCAAAGCTAGCTGAGCGAAAAGGGGAGATTATTCGTCGTAACCAAGAGGAGATCTTCGCAAGACAACGTGAACTCGATGCCCTGCGTGAGGATTTGCGAAACGAGAGCTATCAAGGAAATCCGGCTGAGTCGCAACGCCAGTATCACTACAATGGTAATACGCTCGGTAATTACTATCGCTAGATAGGACGGCTATTAAGACGGCAATTAACCTAAATTCAGCAGTTGCGGGTCTAAAAATGGCCCATCTGTTCAAGATCACTTTGTCCTTTGCATTTTCGGTGCTAACCCTGACGGTGCCAGGGTTAAAGCCTTAAGAAAAGTTCAAGATACTTCGTGCTTTTGAGCACCTGCGCCATTTTGATCCTCCTAAACTGCCGCTTCTTAGGTTCAAATCCTCCCACCACTTGACTCCTTATCGCTAATGCAATATCAATAGCAGCAAGCGATTGGCATGCAGGAGCGTCTATGGAGATCAAGACACGTAGTACCAGGCAGAAGCGTTTAATATGGTCGATCGTCGAGCATGCAGGGCGCCCCTTAAGTCCGAGCGAGGTGCACGGTGCAGCGCTTGAGGCGTTGCCACGGGTCAGTCTTGCCACGATTTATCGTATTCTGAAGAGTTTACAGGACGAACAGCAGATCGTTTCTGTGTCTCTGCCAGGAGCTCCTGATCGCTACGAGACAAAGGCGCGCGCTGATCACCACCACCATCATTTTCATTGTGACGGATGTGGAAAGGTGTTCGATGTCCCAGGGTGCGGACTTCGAGTGGATGCCCACGTGCCGGCAGGATTTTCAATTCAGCGCCACGAAGTGGTGCTTTATGGTCAATGTAATTCATGTTCGGTTTAAGCACAAAATTGGGGTGTAAGATGAAATTTAGAGGTAAGTATCTTCGTATTTGCATAGCGTCTGTTTTGTGGGTCTCTGGCTTAAAAATTACCAAACTGTACGCTGATGATGCGAGTATCGAGGGACACTCTGACTCTGAGTATCACCTTGATAAAGTCGTGGTTGAGTCATCAGCATTACAGGATACACTTTTTAACTCAGCGCAGTCGGTGTCAGTGATGAGCGGTATCGACCTCGATGAAAAGGCGCGTAATAACCTTGGAGATACCCTCGCGCAGGAGCCAGGTATAACTTCGTCAAGCTTTGGGCCGGGAGCGGGACGCCCAGTAATTCGCGGGATTGGAGGCGAGCGTATTCGCATCCTTGAGAACGGGGTTGGTACGCTAGATATATCGAGTGTAAGCCCCGACCACGCGGTAACCGTTGAATCAACACTAGTTGATCGTATCGAGGTAGTTCGCGGTCCAGCATCGCTGCTGTACGGAACTAGTGCTGTTGGTGGAATCGTTAATGTCTTTGACAATCGCATAGCCGAAAAGATGCTCTATAAGCCGGTATCCGGAACAGCGGAGATACGCGGCGAGTCGGTAGATCGGACTCGAGCTGGGGTCTTAAGTCTAGATGCACCGGCTGGGCCTTTTGTATTTCATTTTGATGGATTCACCCGACGCTCTGATGATTATGACATCCCTGGGTTTGCTCGGACTGTGCAGCAGCGTGAGAACAAAGAGATTGAGTATCCCGAGCCAAAAGGTGAAGTTCCGTTTAGCGCAACTGAGAGCGATAATGTAACGCTGGGGACTTCATACATATTCGATAAGGGATTTATTGGCGCGGCAGTGAGTGAGTTTAATACGACTTACGGAGTTCCGAATGGAGAGCCCGATGTCAGCGTTGATGCTCGGAGGCAGAGGGTTGATGTCAGAGCGGGGATTCGCGAAACAGGTGGATTCGTTGAGTCGCTAACAACCAGAATGGGAATAGTCGACTATGACCACACGGAGTACGAGGGGAGTGAAGCCGGCACTAAGTTTCGTCAGAACGGGTTTGATGGCCGTTTGGATCTTACCCACCGCGAGGTAGCCGCAGTGCGCGGTGCTTGGGGGCTACAATTACAAGATGCAAGCTTTGAAGCGATCGGTGAGGAGGCTTTCCAGCCACCAACCGATACTAGCACATATTCCATCTTTGGATTAGAAGAGCTGTTGGTAAGTGACACTCTAACATTGCAGCTCGGTGGCCGCTACGACTGGAACTACGCATCTACAACCGGTTTTGAGGTCGATGGTGGCGACGATCTAGATGTTGATCTAAATACATTTAGCCAGTCTGCAGGCGCAGTCTGGGATTTTATTCCTGACTACGCACTTGCGCTATCAGTCGCGCACACAGAGCGAGCCCCAACTGGGCAGGAGCTTTTTGCTAATGGGCCACATGTCGCGACCGGTGCCTATGAGATCGGCGATACACGACTAGGTATTGAGCGCTCGCTGGGAACAGACCTTACTCTGCGTAAGAAGGAAGGGGCTGTTCGAGGCTTCTTTGGGGCTTTTTACAATCGCTTTTGGGATTACATCAGCCTTAATCCTACTGGAGAGGAGCAGGATGAGCTCCCCGTGTATGCATTTCAGGGAGTGAATGCTGACTTTTACGGTTTGGAGTCTCAAGTAGCACTTTTCTTGGTTGATCGGTCCGGAGAGGAACTCTCGTTCGACATACAACCAGATTACGTCTGGGCACAAGATCGTGATAATGACGCGAGCCTTCCGCGGATAACGCCATTTAGGCTTAAGCTCGGCACAACATATTACAACAGGGAGCTTTTACGAGCGCGGTTGGAGGTACAGCAGGTTTTCGCACAAAACAGAACGGCAGAGTTTGAGACCTCCACTGATGGCTATACGATGCTCAATCTCTATTTGAGCAAGGAGCTGGGTGGTAATGTTGAGCTCTTCCTGCGAGGAACGAATCTACTCTCAGAGAAGGCGCGAAACCACGTCTCCTTCATTAAAGACGTGGCTCCACTACCGGGAGCTTCCGCTATGGCAGGGTTGAGGATCCGGTTTTAACCTAACTGCCGAATTTAGGTTAAACCAAACCTCTTAGCTGCTCGGCTTTATCGGTTTTCTCCCACGAGAAGCTACCATCAGCACCAGACTCGCGGCCAAAGTGACCGTAGGCCGCTGTGGAGCGGTATATTGGCTTTAGTAGGTCGAGTGTTTTGATAATACCACGAGGGGTCAGATCGAAGGTTTTGTCGATTGCCTTGACGATAGCACTTTCAGCAACTTTGCCCGTACCGAACGTATTCACATATAGCGATACAGGTTTTGCCACGCCGATTGCGTAGGCTACCTGCACCTCGCACCTTTCGGCGAGTCCAGCTGCAACTACATTTTTAGCGATGTAGCGCGCGGCGTATGCAGCAGAGCGATCAACTTTAGACGGATCTTTGCCAGAAAAAGCACCACCACCGTGTCGACTATAGCCGCCGTATGTGTCGACGATAATCTTGCGTCCAGTTAGTCCACAGTCTCCTACCGGGCCACCAACAACGAAACGTCCCGTGGGATTAATCAGATATTTGGTTTTGTCTGAGAGCAGATTACTCGGGATAACTCGCTTGACGATCTCCTCGATTACATACTCCTCGACCTCTTTCAGGGTGGCTGATTCTGCATGCTGTGAGGATACAACAACTGTATGAACACTATAGGGCTTGCCGTTACGGTATTCGACAGTTACCTGGCTTTTGGCATCAGGTTTAAGGAATGAGCCGCTCTCGTTGCGACGAGCCCGCGAGAGAGAACGCATGATCTGGTGTGAGAGGGCAATCGGCAACGGCATCAGCTCAGGGGTTTCGTTGCAGGCAAAACCGAACATTAGGCCCTGATCGCCAGCACCCTGTTCTTTGTGCAGCCCCTCATGCTCGTTTACACCCATACTTATGTCAGCTGATTGTTGACTCATAAAGGTCATAACCGAGCAGCTCTGAGAGTCGAATCCGAGAGTTGGATCGGTGTAGCCGATATCTGCTATCACTGAGCGTGCAAGTCGCTCGTAGTTGATTGTATGCGATGATGTGATCTCGCCGGCTAGAATAACTACATCGTTTTTAACCAGAGCCTCACACGCTACTCGGGAGTGAGGATCGTGTTTTAAGAACTCGTCTAGGACAGAGTCGCTCAGTTGGTCGGCAACCTTGTCTGGATGGCCTTCGCCAACAGATTCAGAGGTAAAGAGAAAGTCTTGTAGTGCCATACACTAGATCCTTGGTTATTCAAGAGCCATTTGGCAGAGCTTAAGCTTTAATTCGTAGCGAGGGCAAGACAAAACAGGGCGTTGCAGTTATCTCTATCCGTAAAAGGCCAAAAATGTGCGGAAGTTACACGGATAATAAATTTGGCTCTTCGTGAAATCGAGAGGGTAGAATCGGCGTTTCCGGAGGTGAACGTGCTCGTGCACGTAAATGTGAAGGTACCCGGTCACACGCCCTGAAGGCAAAGTTTAGGAAGCATGGCACCATTCCGTGTGAGCAAAAGCTTTGCGGTGCGATATTCGTCTGGGGAGAGGTGGGTAAGAGCTTCTAGCCTAAATTCAGCAGTTAAAAACGGCAGTTGCGGGTCTAAATGGCGCATCTGCGCAAAATCACTTTGTATTTTGAATTTTCAGTGACTTCAGCGTAAGCTCATTCGAACGCTCACCCTGACGGTGCCAGGGTTCAAGCCTTAAGAAAAGTTCAAAATCCTTGGTGCTTTTAGCCACCTGCACTATTTTAGTTCTACTTAACTGCCGAATTTAGGTTAAACTTAAACTACCCACACATTTTTTTATCCTTTTTGAAACCTCCAACGCTTCTAAGTTGCTAGCGGAAGAAGTGCGATGCCCTGAAGCCAAATTGAGGTTCTCCAAAACTTACCCCTGACTATCTCGGTGATGCACACTAACCAGGTATAATTGGTCCTTTCCTGAACCGCCTATGGCCTTTGATAAGGCCTGAGAAAGGGCTTCTGCAATCGCCACAGATCTATGTTGGCCACCTGTGCAGCCGATCCCGATATTTACGTACGCCTTACCCTCGAGTTGATATTTAGGGAGGAGAAATATAAGTAGGTTGGCGTAGCGATTGACGAATTCGGTAGCGTCAGGGGAGCGAAATACGAACTCGCGCACCCGCTGATCTTTACCGGTTAAACTTCGCAGTGAGTCAACAAAGTGTGGATTGGTGAGAAACCGCACATCAGCGACGAGGTCGCAGTCAAGCGGAACGCCGTGCTTGAAACCAAACGAGAGAAAATTTACCCGTAGAGCGTAGCTACTCTGGACACCAAGAGAGCTGAGAAACTCTCTGAGCCTCCTCTTAAGCTCGTGAACAGTGTAGTCAGAGGTATCAAGGACGAGATCTGCCCGCTCCTTGATCGGCTGAAGACGCTCTCGTTCGCGAAAAATGGCATCTTGAATTGAGTCATCGTGATCGGCATCAAAAGCAGGGTGCGGGCGCCTAGTTTCACTATAGCGTCGCACCACGACGCCCGTGTCAGCATCAAGAAATACCAATTGTACCTTGCCAGCCGCCGAGTCTCGAGACTGGAGCAGCGGCATTAAGAGTTGCTGCGCCTCAGCAGAGTCGATATCGAGTAGGAGTGCTGTTTTACGGAATCGCGCGCCAGCTCCAGCCGAAAACACCAAAAAATTTGCCAATAAAGGTGCGGGGAGATTGTCGACTACGTAATAACCGGTGTCCGATAGCAGGTGCATCGCAGTGGACTTACCCGCACCAGAGACACCGGTTACAAGCACCAGTGAATCAAAATGTTGAACAGAAAACTCGGCGCTCAATGGTGACTGGTCACTTTTTCCTTGTGCTTTCTGAGTTGATTCGTCAGAGAATCAGCGAGCATGTCAATTGAGGCATACAGGTCTTGGCTCTCTTCTTTCACGAAAAAATCGTGGCCCGAAAGGTGCATCGAGATCTCCGCTATCTGGCGAGCCTTCTCAACCTTTAGTACCAGGTGCGCCTCAGTATCGTGGTGAGCAAATTTTCTTACACAGTGACTAACTTTGTCAGTGGCATATTTTTTGATCGCATCCGTAGAATCAATATTTAAGAATGCAATATTAACATGTACTGCTTTTGATGATTCGCCCATTGTTCCTCCTTATGTAGGCCTAGACTTAAAGCAAAAAAATTCGGCAGCTGATGCGTATGTTTGTGAGAGTTTGAGCCCACGCGAAAATATTACGGCATGATTATTATTACCCGCCGAAGATGTCGAAGATTTGCAGGCCAAAGCCGCGTTTTTATCTGTCAGCAACACTGTATCTAGAATACCACATGATTTGCTAAATGTGCTCGAAAAATCTCTGCTACAGCTGATCTAATCCGTATTTTTCACGAAGCTCGCTGCGCTCGCCGTGAAAAATGGCTCCAAATTCCTTCGCTGCGCTTCGGAATTTGCAAGTACTCCCTTGCATTTGCTCGCCCGAATCGCGCACTGTCGTGCAATATTCGAGCTAAGTAAAGAATCGGTTCTGAGGGTTCCAGGCTTTAGAGTTTGCGGCATCTTTGGAGATAGAATGGTATTTGTAAGCAGCAAGCTTCTTGAAAAATACCGACTAAACAATCTGCTTACGCAGAGAAGATGCTTGAATACCAAGAGTTTCTCGATATTTAGCTACCGTTCTGCGAGCTATGTCGATGTTTTTGCCCTTGAGAATTTTCACAATTTGTTGATCACTGATAGGGTTCTGTGGAGATTCTTGAGCGATAATCTGTTTGATTTGATCTTTTACTGATGAAGATGAGACGTCCGCTCCTCCTGCAGTTTTAATTCCTGAAGTAAAGAAGAACTTGAGTTCAAAGAGTCCCTGAGGTGTGTGCATGTACTTTTCAGTTGTAACACGACTTACCGTTGACTCGTGCATACCGATATCATCAGCTACCTCTTTGAGCACCAGCGGTTTTAAGTGCGATACTCCGTGCTCGAAAAATGCCCGTTGAAACTTAACGATACTCTCGGTTACCCGGTAGATTGTTTGTTGACGTTGTTGAATGCTCTTAATAAGCCATGAAGCTGCGCGAGCGCGCTCAGAGAGATACGCCTTGTTTTCTCGGCCAGTGTTGCTGGCATCCTTGAGCAGCTCGGAGTAGGCCGGATTGATCTTAAGCTTAGGCACACCATCTTCATTCATGATTACTACAAAGTCAGCGCCTACCTTTTGAACGTAAACGTCGGGGACGATATATCGAACGGTCTCATCTGCAAATTGGCGGCCTGGACGTGGCTCGAGGGCTCTAATAGTAGCAAGAGCTCTACTAATCTCGTCAAGGGTAACTCCCTCTGCTTTAGCGATGGCGTCGTATTTGCGTCTTTCCAGTTTCTCAAGGTGGTAATGAATAAGCTTAGATTCTAGTCCGTCTGAAAGTCCCATAACCTCGAGTTGCGTCAAGAGGCACTCCTGAAGGGTTTTAGTGCAACATCCAACTGGATCAAAGAACCTCAGGATATCAGCTACTGCCGCGACATCATCTGCACTACAAGAGCAGACCTGCGAAATCTCCTCGTATGAGCACTCAAGTAGTCCGTCGCGATTGAGGTTGCCGGTGATGTGCCGAGCAATCAAGGCATCAGTACTCGAAAAATCCTGTAGGCGCACCTGCCGTAATATGTGCTCTTCGAGGCTCTCTGAAATGGAGGAAACTACCTCAGGTGGTTGACGGTCATCGAAATTGGAGTGACCCTTTATCGAGGCAGAGCCCTGATAGTCGGTGAAGGAATCTGCGTAGTCATCCCAATCAGCACGAGGTTCGCTGGTGTTCGATTCACGCTGCGGCTCTTCGGCATTCGGAAGTGGTCCGGATAGCACACTCGGTGCGTCATTTTCTTGATCTGGGGCAGCTGGTGCACCACGACCATCGAACTCCTCTGGCATCTCTTCAAGGAATGGGTTTTCAAGCAACTCGCGCTCAATAGCTTCCTGATATTCGAGCCTACCAAGCTGCAATAATTTAATTGCTTGCTGGAGTTGAGGGGTCATCAAGAGTGACTGCCCCATTTTTTGTAGTAACTTGTTTTCTAAACCCATAAGAGCAAACTCACAGCGTGACCCTAAAAAGGGCAGTTAAGGCTGATGAAAATAGAGCAGATGACTAAAAGCACGAAGTATTTTCAACTTCTCGGAGGCTTAAACCCTGGCACCGTCAGGGTGAGCACCGAAAATTCAAAAGCCGCAGTGATTTTA
>CAZZLV010000098.1:6850-8963 GCA_964655155.1 uncultured Bdellovibrionales bacterium | reverse complement strand
CCTAAATGAACGCTTCTGAATCAGCCCCAAGGAACTCGGCTAATCACCCTGCGACTACAGATCGGCCGGTCGTGGCATTCCAGGGAGTCACCGGTTCATTCAGCAGCATGGCAGCTAGCGCCCTATTTGGTATCGATACAACAGCAATTCACACGCACCAGTTCCGCGAGATCTTTGAACGTGTCATGGACGGGAGCGCAAACTTTGGGATAGTACCGATTGAAAATGCGGTTGCCGGTTCAGTTCATGAAAACTACGATCTTCTGGAAGAGTACCCCTGTTCAATTATTGCTGAGATCCAGATCCCTGTTCAGCTGCACCTCATGGCTGTTCCAGGCGCAGCTTCGCACTCTAAGGTATACTCACACCCTAAAGCACTTGAGCAGTGTTCGTCATTCTTAGCCAAGCATCCAGAGATTGAAATCGTGGTGTGGTCTGATACTGCAGGAGCGGCCCAGCACGTTGCAGAGCTTGCTAGCCCTGGTCTTGCAGCGATTGCGAGTGAAGAGGCGGCGAAGATCCACAATCTTTCGATTGTTGAGCGCAGCGTTCAGAACCACCCCAAAAACGCGACTAGATTTGTAGCGATAGCAAGAGAACCTCTAAGGGCAACAGATGCAACAAAATGCTCGCTGATTATTTCGCTGGCCCACAAACCTGGCAGCTTGTTTACAATCCTGCGAGATATCGCTGAACTGGGACTAAATCTGACTAAGATCGAATCCCGTCCTATTTTAGGTGCGCCGTTTTCTTACTCTTTTCACATCGACATTGAGTGCTTACCTAAGCAATCGCAAGTCCTTCAAGAGGCTACTAGACGCATTTCGCACAACGCAGAAAAGCTCAAGATTATGGGCTTTTTTGTGACAAAAACTCTATCTTAGCTGGTTTTGATTCAACTAGGGGATCTTTAACTTTTCCGAGGCTTAAACCTAAAAACGGCAGTAGCGGGTCTGAAAATGGCGCATCTGCTCAAAATCACTGCATCTTTTGAATTTTTGATTGCTCACCCTGACGGTGCCAGGGTTCAATCCTTCTAACAATTCAAAATCATTTGTGCTTTGTGCTTCGCGCACTTGCGCGATTTTTATCCTCCTTAACTGCCGCTTTTAGGATTATGACATCCCATAGCAATCTAAGAACCACCAGCACCATCAGAGCACAAAAACAGAAACCTAGTTGCGCTTAGCGCTTCGAGAACTGTGGACGTCTACGAGCTTTGTGACGTCCGTACTTCTTACGCTCAACTTCTCGCGAATCACGAGTGAGAGCACCGATCGCCTTCACTGCTGGTCTCAGCGCTCCGTCCACCTGACAGACAACGCGCCCCAAAGCCATCTTTAGTGCCCCAGCCTGGCCACTCTTGCCGCCACCTGAAACGTTGGCAAGCACATCGTACTTCTCAACCATCCCAGTCGCGACTAGTGGGCTCTTAAGTATAATCTCCAGACTTATCCGCCCGAAATACTCACGCGTATCAACACCGTTTACGGTGAACTTTCCTGAACCCGGGCGAAGATACACCCGTGCAACTGCTGCCTTACGACGTCCTACTGCGTGAAAACCACCACCTTTAATCATGACCTCTTCTCTCCTCGAAAATCCTCTTAACTCTTCCTCTGGCTTGTAACCGCATGCGGAGCAGGGCTCTGCGCTATGTGCGGATGCTCGCTGCCGCGATATACTTTTAACTTACCCTTGAGCCTGTGTCCGAGAATCCCCTCGGGTAGCATACCTGCCACTGCGCGCTCTATCGCCCGCTCTGGATTGTTTGCCAGCATCTTAGCGCCCGGAACACTCTTCACTCCACCGATATACCCGGTGACATGGTGGTACACCTTAGTACTTCCCTTGTTACCAGTCAGCACAACTTTGTCGGCATTAACCACCACCACGAAATCGCCGCAGTCACAGTTAGGTGTAAATGTTGGCTTGTTCTTTCCACGAATCAGGTTAGCTGCCTCTGTTGCTAGACGACCAACTGGAACACCTGCTGCATCGATGACCCACCACTTGATCCCTTCACGGGCTGCTTCTGTTGAAAGAAATTCGGTACTCATAACTACTTAACCCTGTGACTCAAATCTGTGACTCAAATCTGTGACTCAAATCT
>CAZZLV010000098.1:0-6750 GCA_964655155.1 uncultured Bdellovibrionales bacterium | reverse complement strand
TCTGTGACTCAACTCTGTGACTCAACTCTGCTACTAAACTCTGCTCTACCTCACGGAACAATCCCGGGGTGGAGAGGGTAGCACAATCAATATGTTGGTCAAGGCCTCGGTGCTTGGCTAAGCGATCCTCTCTAATGCTTGCTAACTTTCGAAGCAAATTCAACATATTGAGAGACCGGCTCCGAAAGCCGCATAGCTATCGCGATAGCCTCCGGCGCTAGCAGTCGCGCCGTTTCCCAGAGATCGCCCTTACGGGCGTCGCGCTCAACCCCGGTCCACAACGAGTAGAGATCAAAAAGCAAGCTGCGGGCTGCCTCTGCCCGTCCCCACAGGTCAACCAACGCATCCCGAATTCCAGAGAGATCATCCGCCACCCCGCCAAGGCGCTTGATCGCAACAGCCGCACTAACTGACGTTACTTCAAAAAGTTCAAGTAGCTCAAGCAGGTCTTCGGGCCTTTGCTGGACACCTCGCTTCTGCTGCATACAACCAACGGCTGCATCGAGCGGAAATCGCGAATTCGGAACCAAACCCTCCAACTCTTCGCGCAACAAACTCATAACAGCATCTCTTTCAGCTCTTGCCATAGCTCTAACCTCACTTTACATACAGATACATTCAGCGCGTAGATCATTAAACCTAAATTCAGCATTTGCGGGTCTGCAATTTGAGCATCTGCCAAAATTAGGTTAAAAGCGCGTCCGAGCGCTGATCGCTCCTCTATTCCGATAATGCTGCGCTTTCATCGACTCTCTCCTCATCAGACTCAGAGATTAATCCGGTTCGTAGCATAGTGATCTCAAAACTCTGCTGATCAGGCGATGCCGCTACGTAGCTACGCTCCTCAGGTCGCTTGTTTGCATTCCCCGCCTTCACACCCTGCCAATCCTCACGCCACAATCCAAAATAACGCAACCCTCGGCGCACCGATTCATTGAGATAGTTTGTGAGCTGCTCCGCTGTTGGCCCCGATCCGTCCCCATCAGGATACCGGAAACCGATACCATCGAGAGAATATCCATCCCCTGTCTTCAAGATATCGAAGCGTTCTAGCGCGTGCTCTTCGCGTGGATCGCCTAAAGTGATATCGTCATTGCCCGGAAGGCATCCTACACACGGATTACGCACAAATCCGGCCATCGCGCCGACCTGCTCGGCGGCGATCTCCCGCAAGGCCCGATATGCTAGCACATCCAAGTTATCCTCAAGCATAACTATCGCTATATTTGAGTTTCCTGGCCCCTGACTGATGTTGTAAGCAAATAGATCCTTAGCCTGCAGCACAACAGCGAGGAACTCTGCGCGCAGAGTCATGTTCCTCCTAATCTGCAGTCTAAATTCCTCGGGACTAATGCGCGCAAAGATATGTTGATCAATCGGAGTAACCTCCCATTTGCGCATCGTAGGGCCGTTAGAGAGGTACAACACGAGCGTAAGCGATCTACCATCCGCAGAGAGCCGCGCGATGATATCTTTTAGGTAGGAGAAATCGCGACTAAATGTGCCGTCGATTAGCACTCCGATGTAAGGCTGGCGAACTTTTGATCCTAAAAGTGCTTGAACATTTGCCTCAACTACCGGGCGCGCCTCTGGCTGCATCGCATACAACATCGTGTACCCGCGAGCCTGGCCGCTTACCCAACTGCGACCGCTCGGTGTCAGTTGTGGTGTTACCAATGCTACCGGAGCAGCCCGTGGTGCACGAATGACAACACCTCCAAGTGGGTCAGTCACTTGGCTCCCCTGAGTTGGCTGCAGCTCAGAGAAAACACTCCGCCCATCATCTGCATCGAAGCGCCGCTCTCGTTCGATATCGACAGCAGCATCAACCGGAGTAGCCGTCAGCCCCTCAGTTGCAGTCACTCCTTCACCAGCAACTAAATCCTCTGCACCAGATCCTTCCGAGCTTGCCGCGAGCCGTCGCAAATCAGCTTCAAAGGGATCGCGCGTTGGCGCTGGAGCCTGCTGCGCTTCATCTTCACCACCAACGTCGATGACGTTGAATGATGCAAGCGTCTTATCCTTCGGCGGCTTGAATATCGCCGAGCCCCCTAGCTTGCTAGTCGGCAGAATGCCCAACTCTGCACCTAGAAAAAGCACTGAGAGAACCACAAGCAGGGCTAGGTAGATTACAAAACGCTTGGTTGGAGGGCGCACCATGCGTCTATTATCGCACGCCAGCTGCTGAGGGGTAGAGTATTTTAGCCTAAAATCAGCAGTTAAGGCTTATAAAACAGTGCTGGCGTAAAAAAATGGTGCAGTTACTCAAAAGCACGAGGTATTTTGAACTTTTCGGGGGCTTTAACCCTGGCAACGTCAGGGTGAGCACCGAAAATTCAAAAGCCGAAGTTATTTTAACCAGATGCGCCATTTTCAGACCCGCAACTGCCGAATTTAGGTTTAACCACCTGCAACGTTTTACCCTTTAACCACCTTAACTGCTCCCTTTAGGTTAAAAAAATGACTGCGGCGGGTGGTCAACGAGGACAGCTCGCAACAAATTCCGCAACAACCTCTATCAGGCGCTGCGGCTCACTCATCATCTGATGATCGTCGTCTAAGGACACCAACCGCGCACAGGGGGTCTGGCGTACGAATTCAATACTGTGCCGATACGGGACTCGCTCATCACGAGTTCCATGCACTACCAACGTTGGCACACCAACTCGTGGCTGAGTCTCAGCGCAATCCCGCAACTCGCACAAAAACTGATAGTGGACTGGCACCATTGCTCCCGACTCCCCCTCCTCTACCGAGAGCACCCCTGCCCGGCGCCAGGCCTCTACAGCAGCTGGGGAGATAATTGGATCTTCCAAATGGAACGGATAAATAACGGGGGCAAGTAAAGTTAAGCCAACTATCTTTTTGGCCACTGGCTCAGGCAGGCGCCTTAAAGCGTGAAGAGCCAAAAAACCTCCTAAGCTACTACCGATCACAACCACAACGGCCCCCTGAGACGCCTCATCGATAGTATCTGCCACCCTATTAAGAGCGGCCTCGGTTGAAAGACACGCCAAGTTTGGCACAGCTAGAACCGGAATAAATATGCGCTGCCCCTTGGCTGCAAAGTGCTGCTCCATCAAAGTAGCTTTAGGAGAGCCTGGCCAAGACCCCAAACCGTGAAGGTATACAATTGCTAAATCCTGATTCATATTCATGAATATTCCTTTCGGGGGTTCGTCGTGTATGGTATAGCAGGTGACAGGCTTGCGTAGCAAAATTCTGCGACCCTGATATAGACGTCCTTTTAACCTAAATTCGGCAGTTAAGGCGGATTAAAATGGTGCAGATGGCTAAAAGCACGAAGTATTTTGAACTTTTCTTAAGGCTTGAACCCTGGCACCGTCAGGGGGAGCACCGAAAATTCAAAAAAACAAATTGTTTTTGCTCATATGCGCCATTTTCAGACCCACAACTGCCATTTTTAGGTCAATCGCTTTTCATGACTGAAGCAAAGACAAGAGGCTGCACCTCCAGCCTTTACTTCAGTGCCTGTACTTAAGTCACACAGCCTAGCGACGCAGCTCGAAAAATATTATGAAAAAAACAACAGACACCTCTTCCTCCCCACGTGCCAGAGCTAGCTTTTTGACAGGCCTTTTACTGCGCTGCGCTAAAGCCGCACTTATCGCAGTTTGGGTACTAGGATCGAATTCCACTATCGCCCAAGAGCAGCTTCCAGGAACCCGTTTAGCGGATGAGCTCTCACAAGCTTTTGAGCGCGTCGCCGAGACCATTACCCCCTCTGTGGTAACGATCTCTACTGAGAGTAGTCCCAAGAAGAATAAAACCAAGCAAAATGAAGATCCTCTCCGAAAATTTTTCGGCGATGATTTTTTTGATAAGATGGCTCCCACACCGCAGCGCGGTCTCGGCACAGGGGTTATCGTCGACGAGCAGGGCCACATAGTTACAAACAATCACGTAATCGGTGAAAGCACAGAGGTAACCGTGCGTCTATCAAACGAGCGGACGGTAAAAGCCAAGGTAGTCGGCACAGATCCCCGCACTGACCTGGCAGTGATCAAGATCAAAATCAAAGAAGAGCTACCAAAACCAGCAAAGCTTGGAGATTCCGAAAAATTGAAGATCGGTGAGTGGGTAGTTGCAGCAGGTGCTAGCTTCGGTCTCGATAATACCATCACCGCCGGGATCGTCTCAGCCAAAGGCCGCGCGCTATCAGGGGGCTCTCAATACGAGGATTTTATCCAGACAGATGCGGCTATCAATCCGGGTAATAGCGGCGGACCGCTAGTAAATCTGCGCGGAGAAGTAATAGGAATAAACACCGCCATAGTCTCTAAGTCAGGTGGCTACATGGGGATCGGCTTCGCTATCCCGATTAACATGGCGAAGCAGGTGCTAAACAGCTTAATTGCAAACGGCAAAGTGACCCGTGGCTGGCTCGGAGTCGGCATCCAGAACCTAAACGAAGATCTCGCTAGATCGTTTGAGTATGATGCAACAGAGGGTGCCCTTGTTGGCCATGTCGATCCTAAAGGCCCAGCCAGAAAAGCAGGACTTCAACAGGGAGACATTATCATCCAGGTAGGCAGAGATAAGATTCGCAACGTTAATCAGCTACGCAATTTGGTAGCTGGTATTAAGCCTGGTACGACCACCGAACTGACACTTGTGCGTGCTGGCAAACGCGAGCTTCGCGCAGTCACCATTGGTGAGCTGCCGGCTCAAGCTCAAGAGGCAACACCAGCAGAGGATGATTCAGTCGAGGATCTCGGATTAACGGTCGAGGAATTCGATGAAAATTCTCAAAGACGTCCGAAAACTGAGCGTACTAGGGGTGTTTTAATAACTCAGATCGATCCGCAAGGTGTTGCTTCAAAAGCTGAACTACAGCCGGGCGATATTATAGTCAGCATAAACGGGCGGGAGATCTCTTCGATTGCTGATTTTCGGGTGGCAACATCCAAAGCTGACCTAAAGAAGGGGGTACGCTTCGTTGTGGAGAGTCAAGGTATGGAGCGCTTTGCCATCATCCGCGAGAATTCAGAGGAAGGCGAAGAGGATTAAACCTGCGTTGCCGTCTCTTGGATGTGCTTGCTTTTTAATATAACTCAGCGCTATCCTTACGCCCGAGAAACGTTCGTTGGAGATATGAGTTATGCTCCGTAGCTTGAGTGTCCTTCTAGTCGTAGTCAGTTGTGCATTTCAATTAATCGCGCTTAACAGCGCATCTGCCCAGGCTACCCCTGGCAAAACTCGCTGGACTATCGCCGAAATCCTCAACGAAAGGGAGTTCAGAGAGATCGCCAAGAAACCTAAGTACTGCCAAGGCGGCTTATTTAAGCCTTGCGTGTGCGCCAAGGACGTGCCGTCGATAGTTCAATATCGCCCTGTGGTCAAGGAGTGTGGTGGCAAGGCTGCGATTATCCTCTCGGGTAAGTACAAAGATGTGTTCAGTGTAGTCGTTCGTGACGGAGAGAATAAGGATCGTTGGCCACCTCAGGGAATTAATGGCTGCACAGCCTATGAGAGAGACGTCCTAGCTCTGCTAAAATGCAGCGCTTTTAAAGCTCAACAGGTTCTTGAGATTGATGATGCGCGTGGTGACGCCACCGTTCACTGTTTAGGAGCTAGTGGCCGCTCGGCTCTCTTTAAGCGCGTTGTTCGCATGACAGCTAAATTGGCAGATATTCCCAACTCTACGGCCGATCCTCTGGCTCGCTGGTGCCTCAAGGGGCCTACAGAGCCGCTCAATTAGTCCGAATATTGCACGAAAGGCAGGTAAGCACTTACAAATTCCGAAGCGCAGCGGAGGAATTTGAAGCTATTTTTCACGGCGAGCGCAGCGAGCTTCGTGAAAAATACGGATTACTCAGTTGTGCCCTCCTTAGTATCTCTCCCATGGGAGCTATTTGCTCCTGAAAGGTAGAGGACAGCGCCCGACGAAGTTTACGTAAGAATCTCGCAGCCACCTTTGGTAACAACGATGGTGTGCTCCCACTGCGCTGACCACGAACCGTCTATCGTCCGCACAGTCCACCCGTCGACCTTTGAGAGGGTTGTCTTGGGCGACCCGGCATTAATCATCGGCTCAACTGTAAAGGTCATACCAGGCCTAATAAGCGCTCCAGTACCACTGCGCGCTGTGTGTACAACCTGTGGAGCCTCATGAAATTCACGGCCTAATCCGTGTCCAGTATACTCCTTAACAATCCCGTAGCCCTTACCTGTTGCTGCTATAAAATCTTTAATTGCTGCGCCTATATCACCTATGTAATTACCAGGACGAACGGCATCGATACCGATATAAAGAGCCTTGCGCGCAGTTGCCACTAACTCACGAGCTTCCAGCGAGCACGCATCCTCTCCACCAACAAAATACATACGACTTGAATCACCGTGAAATCCATGCTTGAGCGATGTTACATCCACGTTCACGATATCGCCTCTATTAAGTATGCTAAACGGCGCCGGTACGCCGTGACAGATCACCTCATTTGGCGAAACGCAGACCGATTTAGGAAACCCCTTATAATTCAGAGGTGAAGGGATTGCGTCTAACTCCAAAGTTCGTTTGTGCACAAAGGTATTAATCTGCTCAGTACTTATCCCTGGTCGAATGATCTCACCAACTTCGTCAAGTATGGTTGCTGTTACGCGGCAAGCCTCCCGCATAAGCTCTATCTCTTCAGCTGTTTTAATAACGATTCGATCAGACACGATTTATTCCCCTGCACACTTGCGATCCCTAAATTCGGCAGTTAAGGAGTATGAAAATGGTGCAGA
>CAZZLV010000097.1:0-8970 GCA_964655155.1 uncultured Bdellovibrionales bacterium | reverse complement strand
CAGTGATTTTAGCCAGATGCGCCGTTTTCGAGCCCGCAACTGCCGAATTTAGGTTCAATCCTCCTAACAGTTCACAGTGCCTCGCGCACTAAGCCGTCTTCATCAGTTTTATCCGCTTCAACTGCCGTTGCTGGGATAGGAGCGGCATCCCTGATGGAAAGATCGCCGTGGAATTCTGGATTTGTGCGCTCGTGGATGCCGCCAAGCCAAGCCTTCGCAATTTCGGGGTCAAGCTGCTCTAAGTCAGCTGCTTGCACAATACCTTTAATGAGTTGGTTATTGTTGATGCCGAATTGCCTCATAATTGTATTTACGTTAATCCTAAGATCATCGAGTGACTTGGCGTTGCTGATAGCTGCGTTTGCAAAGTAGCCAACGAAATCTGTTTGCACCTTCTCGTTGCCCTGACTCATCAAGGCAACAATAGGATTGAGCCAGGAGATGGCGTATTTCGTCAATGGATTAGACATGTCTGTTTCGAACGGTCGTCGACCGCCTAACTCGGTTTTAGGGCCACCATCGTATCCGATGTTGAAACGCGACCCGTCTGCTAGCCCGATAGAGTAGCTAGAATCAAGAACCCCCTTTTCCATCAAAAACTCACGCACTTGGTCTCGTACTTTCTGATCTTTGTGCTTCCCGGTCTTAATTGAGCCGAGAAGTCCGCCACCGATCGCTCCGATTGCTGCACCGATAGCAGTGCCTACCCCTGGGCATATAAATGTGCCGACCATCGCGCCAACAGCGGAGCCACTTGCAGCTCCACGCGCCGGGGTGGAGCGCCCCCAACTCATAGCGATATCAAGAGCTCCCATGACTCCACCTGCCACGCTCGTCCAGCCGGCCTTAGTGCCCAGCCCGGCCGTTACGCCCAGCGCTCCTGCGTCTCCAGTAGCACTAGCAGCTCCTGCCGCTTTGCCACTCTTCAATCCGGTTCCGTTAGCGCCTCCGCTGGTGCGTTGACCCTGTGTTTCCCTGACGCTCAATCCTAGACTAAGCGCCAGCGGTAGAACTTCCCCCAGGAGGCTCTTAGTTTTATCTTTGCTGGAAATATCTCGTGCAGCAAACGGCGGATATGAGGCCCTTTCTTCACTAGAGTTACGTTGTTGTATTCGATTCATATGGTCTCCATCTCATGCATCAGTATCAATTAGCCTCTCGGCGATAGAACGCGAGACATTAGGCCGGGGGCTTGAATCAATATCTATAATGTTCGAACAAATTAATAATTAGTTGCGTGCTTAAAGAGCATCCTAGCGGTTGCGTCGGGCATTAATTGACCGTTACACTCCAACGCGGTAACCAGCCTCAATGAAATGGGAGTAGTAGTGATAGAGTGCGTCACTTTTTTTAAAAATAATTTTTCTAAGCGCCCAGTTTGTAGGAGCTGTAAGGGGGGACGCTCGTCAGTGTTGTTGAAATTCCCGAACTTTCTGCTTGTTAACTTTTTGCTAATGATAATAGTGGTTTATGTCACCCCACTTGTTTTAGCAGATGACTTAGTGCCAGCAGGATACACCAGGGATTTCGCAGAGGATGTGCTCAATGAATCAGTCAACACCAACACCTTATTTTCGTCTCATGATCTGATCTCTAATGGTCGATTTTTACAGCGTCGCCGTAATCAGCCAGATACTCAGTACGATTCATTCAGAGTTCCAGTCGAAATTCTTTTGGCGAAGAAGACCGATTCAGTGCGGCCATTTGTTAGAACCGGCTTCGGATTACTTAAGGTTACGGGTGGTGCTGCTCCAATTGATGGACAGGGCATAAACGATTTTTCGGTGACGAAGTTAGTATGCCTCTCTTCGGGAATAGGCACCTATATTGACCTGGCTGAAGGTCTATCAATCGCGCCGGCTTTGATGGTTTCATATTCGCACCTCCGGAACGAATATGATTTTAATAATCCTTTTAGTCAGCAGGTGTTACGCACTGAGTACGGGGAGTTTTACAATTGGGGGCTCGACCTTTTTACGTACACTCCGCAGATTCGCATCGTCTATGAGACACAGGTAGCAACGGGGAGATTTCGATACGTCCTATCAGCTTCACAGCTTTATAATGACTCGTTTAACGGCGGTAGTGCCGATGTAAAAATAAATTCATCATCAGGGCTCGTTTCTAATCGGGTTGAGTACCAACACGATTTAGGCATCTCAGCCGGAGCGGCGGCGCTCGCTGTGCAGCCATTCTTTCAGTGGGGGAATATAAGTGGCAAGGCAGCATCAGGGCTTAATTTTGCGAATATGTTCGAAGTAGGTGCGGATCTAATTTTCACCTTTCAGGAGAAGTTGGGGCCTCTTTCGGCTGTATATTTCGGTGCTAGCTACGTTTCGGCTGATAGTTTTGAAGGATACCATATTGGCCTGGGAGGACGCTTTTAAGCCGTAGCCACCATGCCCAATCCTAAGCCCAAGAGATCAAGTCGAAAGAAGCGCAGAGTAAACCTGCCGCGTACGCTCTTTGGCAGCTTCAACCGTGGATGAGTTTTCAATAACATAGTCACTCTTGGCTATCTTTTTGTTATCAGATAGCTGAGCCTTCAATCTAAGCTCTGCGGCGTGTTGCGAGAATTTGTCGCGAGCCATGATCCGCGCTATCTTAGTTTCGTCGGGAGCAGTAACGAGGATAACTTTTTCTATCTCGTCCATTGATTTGCCTGATTCAAAGTACAGGGGCACTACATAGACTATCATCGCAGGATGGGACTTTTTTAGCTCCGCAAGGCGCTTTAGCCACAGCTCTCGTATGCGGGGATGCAAGATAGCCTCTAACTTACGCCGACACGCTTTGTCTGAGAAGATCAGAGCGGCTAGCTTTGAGCGATTAAGAGAGCCGTCGGCCAGGATAATCTGTTCAGTCGGGAAAGCATGCTGTACGTGTGCCAAGCCCTCGGAGCCAGGTGCTACGACCTCTCGCGCTAGAATATCAGCATCTACTACAACCGCTCCCCAGGACTGAAAAAATCCGGCGATTAGTGATTTTCCCGAGCCAATTCCGCCCGTTAGGGCTACAATTTTGATCTTACTACTCATAGTCGGGAGCTTTGCATGTGCTATGAGCTGGTGCAATCCAGGAGATCGCTACTAGCTCTGGACTCTTTTCTAGAACCGCAACTACCGCTATGGTGACACGGTCTCCACGGGAGTATCATAGAGAGAAGAATATCGTTTGCAGCTAGCAGGTTAATACTATGACAGATGAAAAAACAGATCAGGTGTCGCGAGTATCAGATGAGGAAGGGGACTTGCCCCTTATGATTGAGGAGGAGTTGTCAGCAGATGATCTCGCCAATGCTAAGAGGCGGCGCAATAGGGATTCTGACGAAGACGAGGATACCTGGACTAACCAGCCCGCTGGTGCAGAGCCTAATCTGCTAGAGGAAGATCTCGATGAAGAGGAAGATAATGAGCCTGCACCGACACCCAGAAAGGCGATTGAAACAGCAAAAGATGTCGTCTGTGAGGAGCTCCCTGAGCGAGCTAGCAGGGCTGCTACTCGTTTGAAACCATTTCTTACCGGCACTTTTGTTTTTGATTTTACTAATTCTGGAGAGCGGTTTTTGTTTGACTGGCGTGGTGACAGCCCCTCTACTAAATCGTTGTCCAGAGATATGAAGGTAACGTGGGACGAGGTGCAGGGGTACGTAGCTACTGAGAATAGCATTAATGTTGATACCGTGATTTTAATATCTGAATCGCATTTAATGGCGGTACGCACCGGCTCCTTGAATCCGCAGGTAGGGATGTTAACCGATAAAATTCAAGTCAAAGGCAAGGTGGGTCCGGCGGTGTATATATTTAACGTTGTGGCACCGCGCGCGCGGAATTAGGCTGAAACTCAAAGTCTCCCTTTCTAGTTATGCCTTGCCAAACTCCAGTTCCTGGATTTGGCCTGGTTCAAGGGTGCATACGGTAAATGTTACCTCGTTTCCCTGGTCAAATTTAATTTTTGCGCTTAGACCTTCGTGAGGTACGACGGTAATCGTCGGGGATTTGCCCACAGCGCTCCGAAGGTCCCCCAAGCGCCTTGAGATGTATTCTTCAGGATAGTCGATAAAGAAGCTCTCAGTAAAAAGATCCTGAGCAATGTTGTTGTCCCACGCCGATATAAGGGAGATTATTTGGTTTGCCCGCTGCGCCAGGAGTGGGTCAAGCTCAGAGCGCCGCTTTTTAGCGGCGGTTGCAGCAAAATTAAGAATCTTCGAGCACCCTGATGTCAGAGCCGCGTATCGAAGGTTTGCTACCGCAAATACCGACACACCTGTTTGTGGCGACCAGCTCATATTAGCGCCGAAGCCCGGCACTGCGCCACCGTGCCCGACAATCCACTCAGTTTTGCCCTGAAGGCGCACGAGGCCATATCCGTAGGCGCCGCATGGCGCAGGTTGCTCGTCTCTCTCTGCTGGCGCCATCGGTCGCAGAACGACTGCCCTTTGAATCTCCAGACGAGAGGACTTGGACAACACTCGATTATACGGGCTGTCGCCATTTACGTGTGCGCTACATAGAAAATCCATCCAGACCGCCATATCGGGCAAAGTGCTCCATAAGCCACCAAATACACCTCCGTAATTGTTAGCGGTGAAGGTTCGTTCCTCTTTAAAGGTGTCATTGATAAAGCGATACCCGGTTGCGGCATTCGTCGGCGGCGGGGCCCAGTTTGTAGCTCTCATTTCCAGAGGATTTAGCAGTTTTTCGATTATAAAATCACGAGCATCTTGACCTGATACCTCTGAAATAACGCGACCGAGCATCATGTATCCGAAGTTAGAGTAAAGAAAAGCCGCATCTGGCGCTGCTGCCGCGATTATTGGTTGAGCTAGTCGTTCTCCCAATTCTGTGTTGGATAGGGGTAGATGCTGCTCGGCCCACGAGCCACCGAAATCTGCGCCAAGGCCACTCTGCATGGAGAGCAGCTGATGCAACGATACGCTAGACCAAAATGGGGGCAGTACTGGAATGAGATCTCTTGGACTTTGATTGAGCGCAAAGTGGCCCTGGTCGCGCAGGAGCAGGATAGCCGCGGCACAAAAGCTCTTGGTTAGTGAGCCGACTGGAAACGATTGCTCAATGCTGAATGGGGTCTTCATGGATAGGTTGGCGTAGCCACATGCGGCGTAGTGTATAACCTGAGCGTTGGAGGTCACGGCACATAAAAGTCCGGGTGCCTTTAGCTCTAAGAACATATCGGATACCAGGGTATCAATCGATTCGGGTTTTTTGGACATAGGTCGTTCCTATAAAAGTCAATGGCTATTTTTATGTATTCTGGTGTTCGCGCTGTATGAGAGTCGCGATCGTTTTTGGTCATGATGAATGGTCTGAGATTATGTCGCAAGCGTTTGGTGCAGCGATCAAGCGCTGTGGAGCGGCGTTTGATGTGCAAGATACGATAGATCTTAGTGACCGTGATTTTCGTTCCCTGGCCGCAAGGATCGCAGGAGTAAGACATCAAGGTGTGTATCTGCCCTTTTATGGTTCAGCTTTGACATCTTTGATCAAGCAGCTTCAACAGGCAGGCTATGCAGGCACGTTGCTTAGTGCGGAGGCAGTTACCGAGGTGGAAGTTAAACAGCTTGGTGCGATTAGCGAGGGGATGTATATAACTTCGGCATATCTCTTTGACGATACCTTTGAGAAACGGTACAGGGATAAGCTCGGATTATCACACGAAAAGTTCAATTTGGCGCATGTTGCCTTGGGATATGAATTGGCATTGTTTATTGAGATGTGTCTTGAGCAGCGTTATGTGCGCAAACTAGCCGTAAATGCTGATAATCTCCGCGAGGTAATAAAAAGTGGCTCATCGCGGAATCGAGTGGGTGCCGATGGCTGCTGATGGGTCATAACCCATTGTTTTGAGTGATAAATCACGTATTTCCGCGTGAACGTGCTCGTGCACGTAAACGTAAACGTACTCGTGCACGTAAACGTGAACGTACTCGTGCACGTAAACGTAAACGTACTCGTGCACGTAAACGTGAACGTACTCGTGCACGTAAACGCCAATTCTACCCACTCGATTCCACGAAGAGCCTAAAAAGTTTGGAGGTCTTTGGTCCACTGGGGCTAATATCTTTCCGTGGCCGTGAGCGACTGAAAAGAGGGCAGGGATTAATGAAGGTCGTCGGGGGTGCGCTTGTTCCGGGTGAGAAATAGGGGCTTTTGTAAACCGCCGGCCTCTCTGGTTAAATTGCGCGTTTTGTAATAACCTCGCGCAGGGCGTCACTTTGAGCACATTTTGGCCGAAGACGTCGATCCGTCAGCTTACGGATGGCCGCAGCAGAGGAGATTTGTGTTAAGCGCGCATAGCGATAATCTATCGGTCTTAGGGATTTAGAGGTATGAAGCCTACGGGCATAGCAGGGAGCTTAGCTGCCACAAGAGATACAGACCTATGCGTCGGGTTTCTCGATCCGTATCAGGATAGTCTCCACAAGGAGCTTGAAGGCCTTAGGCAGTTGCAGCACAAGCTGGCTCTTGATGGTGCTCCGGTATGGGATCTATCGATGGTCAATCCAGATCTTGCGCCACCTCGTATGCTTCTTGACCGTCTTCTTGAGTCAGTTACCAAAACCGCTAATCATCGCTATGCAGTTTCGCGGGGAGTACGTCGGTTGCGCGAGGCTTTTGGTCAGAAATATTTAACCCGTTTTAGTCAGCAGCTCGACCCTGACGCGCAGGTGTGTGTATGCCTGGGAAGTAAAGATGCAACCTTCCACGCCCTGAGGGTGCTCGTACAGCCGGGTGATGCCGTAGTCGTTCTAACTCCTACATATCCAGCGCACCTATCCGCAGTGGCACTGACCGGTGGGAGGAGTGTCGCTTGGCAGGCGGTCAATGAACCAACGCAGGCGGCGTCGGAATTGTCTCAGCTGTTGGCCTCATCGCAAGCCAAAGTTTTACTTCTTAATCTGCCTTCTAATCCGGCTGGAGAGATTGTTTCGCGGGAGTGGTGGTACGAAGTTGGAAGGGTATGTGCGCGACATGCAGTTACCATAGTAAACGATTTTGTTTATGGCGAGATGTGTTTCTCTGGTGATGCTGCAGAGAGTGCTCTATGGGCGATCCTTTCAGGGGCACGGTGTGTCGAGGTGTATTCACTCTCTAAGGCCTACAATGTGCCGGGCTGGCGTGTAGGTGCATTAGTGGGTGACAGAGAGGTAGTTGCAGCGGTTGCGCGCCTCAAGTCTCAGGCTGATTACGGATTGTTCTTGCCGCTTCAGTATGCGGCGTCGCAGGCCCTTACAGCCTCTGATAACCTAGTAGCGTCAACCGTGCACGCCTACCAGCGCCGATTGAGGGTTTTGAGTAATGGGTTGCAAGAGCTTGGCTGGCATATTACACAACCTCGTGCCGGTGCCTGTCTCTGGGTGCAGTATCCGGAACGTTTGCGTGAAATTAGGGGAGATTCTAGCTTTCAGTCGGTCAATGTGGCGAGACATCTGTTGATCGAAGCGGGCGTGGTAGCCTCACCAGGCGCTATTTTTGGTTCATCCTGTGATAAGTGGTTGCGATTTGCGGTAGTGCTCAACGAAGAGAGGTTGCGCGACGTGGTCAATGCTTTGCGAGTTATCAGTTAGGGATTTTAGGTTAAATCGGTGATTGGTTACAAAGGATTATTTGGGATGATTCGGACATTCGTAGCGGCGTGTGTAATGCTGTGTGTGACAACAGCAGCTCGTGCTGAGGAGGATTGCGTGCAGTCTGCGCAGCTTGTCAAGCGTGCGCTCGAACTTGGCGAAGGTGTCAGCGAGGAGATCGAGCTGTATAAACAGGCGCAAACTCTCTGCCCAAAGATGGCAGAGGCGCACTTTAATCTTGGACTAGCCTATCAAAAGAAGGGTGAGCTGGATGAGGCGGCAAAGCAGCTTCGTGAAGCTTTACGATTGAAGGATGATGGACACTTTAAAATAGGGCTGGCAGGGGTGCTCCTGCAGCGAGGTGAAATTATTGCTGCACGAGAGAGCTACGAGCAGGTGTTACAGGCTGATTCCAAGAGTGTCGCTGCAATGCAGGGGGTCGCGCTAATTCTGGAGAAACAGCGAAGGCTTAATGATGCCGCTGATATTTTAGAGAGAGCGGGCGAGCTTGAACCGGGTAACTCAGTAACATTTTATAATTTGGGAGTTCTATACGACCAGTTAAAGCGACCTGAATCTGCGTTGAATGCATACAAGAGAGCAGCGGAGGTCGATCCAAAAAATTTCGATGCTCAGTATCTGCTTGGTACAACCCGAACTCGTTTGGGACACTATCATGAGGCACGTCATGCGCTGCAGCGAGCGGCAGAGTTGAGGCCTGCAGATATTCGGGTTCACTTAGGGCTCGCTGAGGTTTATGAACGCTTGGGCGAGCATGCCCTGGCAGAAGTTTCGCTCAAGAGAGTTGTTGATGCCGCACCTTCAAACGTAGTTGCTAGAATTAATCTAGGTATAGTCCTTATAGAGCGCAGCCGTTATCAGGAGGCGTTAAAGGTTCTTGAAAAGGCGTCTGAACTTGAGCCTACTAATCCGCGTATCTGGAGCTCTCTTGGTCGCGCACAACTTGAGTTAGGTAAGATGGAAGATGCAGAAAAAAATCTACGACATGCCATCGCGCAGGACAGTTCAAATGCATATGCACATAACAATCTTGGGGTGCTATATCAGCGGCTTGGGCGCGATGCGGAGGCCAGAGAGGAGTTTAGATTGGCGTTGTCGTTGCAGCCTGAACTGGAGGTGGCGCAGAGAAACCTCGATTCTTTGGGGATTTCGCTGTTTGATTAGACCCTCATTACTAATCTTTAATTGGATTCCAGACAAACGGCCAAGTGAAAGATTAGTGGCTCATCGCGGAATCGAGTGGGTGCCAAATGACTGCTGATGGGGCATAACCCTAAATTCGGCAGTTAAGGCGGATGAAAATGGTGCAGGTGCTCAAAAGCACGAAGTATTTTGAACTTTTCTTAAGGCTTGAACCCTGG
>CAZZLV010000096.1:0-8986 GCA_964655155.1 uncultured Bdellovibrionales bacterium | reverse complement strand
AAGTGATTTTAGTCAGATGCGCCGTTTTCGGGCCCGCAACTGCCGAATTTAGGTTCAACCCAACCGAACAAACCGACGTCAAATTGCCTTAGCAGATTATCTGCCAACCAAAATCAGCGCAATAGCGGGGTTTTACCGCTGATCATTAGCTCGTTGTCCTAAAAAGAGCAGTTAAGGTGAACCAATATGGCGCAGGTGCTCAAAAGCACGAAGTATTTTGAACTTTTCCGAGGCTTAAACCTAAATTCGGCTGATGCGCCATTTTGGGGGCCGCAACTGCTCTTTTTTAGGGTTATATAGCGTTCTCCACAAGTCCGTAGCGAAATACCGGGCTTTGGAGAGTGCTATTGATTCGCGGATGCGAATCAAAACAACAACCTATAGTGATGTACGGCAAAAGCCTTGCCAGTTTTACTGGCACGGACTTTTGCTCATCACTATAGTTCCATCTGTTAGAGCTTGCTCCTCAGGGGTAAATAGGCAAATCTAGCTTTATGCGAACAAAGATAGTCAACAGAGAGGAGGCGGCGCGATTGTCAGCCTCTTATAGGGCAGCTGGCAAGAGTGTAGGATATACCAGTGGAGTATTCGACATCTTGCATCCAGGTCACGTTGAATACCTAGAAGAGGCTCGCACTCTGGTTGATGTGCTTATCGTCGGACTCAATTCCGACTTATCAGTAAAGGCAAATAAGGGAGATTCACGACCGATCTGTTCTGAACGAGAGCGTGCCGAAGTCCTGGCTGGTTTAAGCGCAGTGGATCATGTTTTTATCTTTAGCGACCGCAATAATAACCTAAATGTCGAGCTGCTTAAACCCGATGCCTACATCAAAGCTGGCGACTATTCAGCAGAGAAGCTTACGTCGAAAGCAATAGTCGAGAAGTTCGGTGGTCGTGTTGAGCTAGTTAACTTCAAGCAAGGGCACTCAACCACCTCTGTTATTGAGCGGATTCAATTGCTAGGTCTCTGTGATGGTGGTCAAACGATAACCTACGACAGAAGACCGGCCGTGTTCCTCGACCGTGACGGTACGATTAATGAGCATGTTGAATACTTAAGTGAGCCCGATAAGTTTAAAGAGATCCCAGGAGCTTACGCGGCGATCAGACGCCTAAGAGAGCTCGGTTTTAGGATTATCATCGTTACAAATCAACCAGGTATTGGGCTTGGATACTTTTCGAAAGAGGATTTCTACGCAGTAACGCGCGAGATGTTGCGCCAAGGCTCAAGCCAGGGGGCGCTATACGACAAGATCTATTTCTGCCCACACTCAAAGTCAGATGGCTGTGCCTGTCGTAAGCCGGGAGTGTTTTTCTTGGAGCGCGCAGCGCAGGAGTTAAATGTAGATCTCTCTCGGAGCTACGTCATCGGTGATATGACCTCCGATGTACAGCTCGGAGTCGATGGTGGATGTAAGGCGATCCTGGTTAAATCTGGGCGAGGTGGAGATGATGGCATGTTTAAGAGCGCGCCACATTACGTGGCGCAGGATCTGCTGGATGCTACAGAGTGGATCGCCCAAAATATAAGTAAAACGTAAGCTAAAGCAGGTCGATCGGAGTTGGTATGTCGAGGCTGCTATCGATAATCAGGTCGTCAGCGCTCTGGCTGACAGACTCCCCTCGGTTTCTTGTGTTCTCCTTCACGCTAATTTTGAGCGCTGTTTGTGTATATGGAAAGGTGCATTTATCTTCGATTGGAGTCTGGGGTGCTCACCTAAAACCTGATGCGAAGATTCCCGGCCTTATTTATGGCACACCGCGTGCTATTCGCAGTGATGAATGGATGCTTGGGGTGCCGTGGCAGTTGTCTCAAGCTGCAACTAATCCCCCGTGGGCCACGAATAATCCATCAGTAGGGCCAGACACCGCTGCTCTATTGGTGGGTCTGCCAACACGCCATTGGACAGCGATTTTTAGGCCTGCTCATTGGGGATTCTATTTTCTGGATCTCGAAAGGGGTTTCTCCTGGATGTGGATCTGGCGTTCGGTTGTACTGTTTAGCGCGCTCCTAATCCTCTTTCTTGAACTAAGCGCTGGATCTTTTGCCTGTGGCTTGGCGGGCACGCTCTGGATATTTTTCTCCGCATTTACTCAGTGGTGGTTGGCAAGTGTGGCTGAGATGCTTACTTACTTTGCCATAGCGTGTGTTGCGTTGAGGTATGTATATGTCGGTCGGAGCCTTGTAACAGTGCTCACGGCATCGGCGGCTCTTTTAATATCGTCTGTTGGCTTTGGGCTCTGCTTATATCCTCCCTTCCAAGTGCCACTTGCTTACTTAGGGGTGGCGTTGCTGCCATTTTTAACTCAAGGGGTACTCGCCACTCGTCGGCCTGGCGTATGGCTACGTCTCGTATTGCTCGGTGGTATCCTGGTAGTCGCGCTTGCTGTGGTAATGATGTTCATGATCGATAACGCGGCTGTAGTCGCGTTGATGGAACAAACTGTCTATCCGGGCCGAAGGGTATCTCTCGGTGGTGAACTCTCGATGTGGCGTTATGTAGCAGCTCTATTCGAGCGGAGTTACACCCATGAGGTCTTCGCTCCGCTTGCCGGTAATGTCTGTGAAGCGAGCACGTTTATCCTGCTCTGGCCAGTGTCGCTTTTAATGCTTCCGTTTATGAGTGAGAGAGGTGATCTTCTGCGCTGCATCCCGTTAGTTTTATATTTGATACTTACCACTTTGTGGGGCTTATTCGGGATTTCTGAGCCTCTGGCTCTAGTCAGTGGATGGTCATTTGTCCCGACAGGGCGAGCCTTTCTTGGATGGGGCCTGGGAGGTGCGGCGCTCTCAATCATTGTAATGAATCGAGCCAATCTAGCCCCGTGGTTTGTGCGGTGGATATATCTTCTCAGTGCGACTCTGTTTTTAATCTGGTCTGTTAGCGAGTTTCCAGCGCGATTTCCCTCTGGCATCCCGCTAGCAGAGCTACAGTACACTGCTATCTGGATCATAGCCGGTGTAGCGGCGCTGGTGTTCCGCTTGCCATGGGGATTGGTGGCCGCGCTCTTTATTGTTTGCGTGCTGCCCCATTCTCAGGTAAATCCGGTGATGCGTGGACTCTCAGTTATCTCAGATGTACCTCTGCTTCAGGCAATCAGGAGGTTTGATCCGAATCGCGAAGGGCGCTGGGCTGTTTTTGGCTCCTTACTTCATGCACAATTAGCGAAGACAACGGGTCGTAATGTAGTTAATGGTTCACAGTATGTTCCCGATCTGCAAGCGCTAAAGATGCTTGATCCAGAAGGCATGAATGCAGGTACCTACAATCGTTACGCGCACACAGTATTTAGCATTGCTACAGTGGGCCTGCCTCCTAGATTTAATCTTTTGGCGCCCGATACGTGGGAGCTGCAAGTAGATCCATGCGATCAGCACTTCAAGAGTTTTGGAGTTCGGTATCTTGTCTGGCAGAATTACGCAGCATCTAGGAGCTTTGACTGTTATGAACGGATCTTTGTAGGTAAGGACTTTGCGATCTATAAGAGCAGGCAGAGTGAATCACTATAGTCAGCTTATAACGATATGAACGATTCAAACCTAGCTGCAAATCAGACCTCACTAAAAGAACCCGCTGCAGGGCTAACATCTACGCTAAAATCATCGGCATCCGAGGCTACTCCTCTAATTCGCTATCGGGTTACGCGGTTGATAGCCACGCCGGATCAAGACGAGCTTGCCACCGGCGATGTGGCTGAGCGCGCTATGCCCCAGGGTCATTGGAAACTTACGCTGCCGATAGACAGGTCGGCATACCCATGTGGACTGGTTCGACTAAAGATTGTTGTAGGTCAACTAGTGGGAAGGGTCACTGGACGCATTTACTATCGTGTCAAGTCTGAGTCCGGTAAGCAAATAGCAGAAGCACAACAGCTTGCATGGTTTGCAAGTGATGATCGCGGAAGAGTTAATCTTATGACTCAGATACCCGCAGAGGTCTCTGAGATGAGAATTACAGTGTATTCAGGCGAGGCCCAAAAAATTCATCCAACAGTTACCATGCAAGAGCTAGGTAAGCTGCAAAGGTATGCGCCTAAGGCGTATGAGTTGCTAAGATATCATGTGCGTCATCCGCACATGATTATCTCTAAAGTGAACAAGGTATACCTACTGCTGCGCCGCGGCGGTCTCGCCGCACTTAAAGACAAGATTATGCGAAGGAGTAACTATCCGGAGTGGGTGGCACGTTACGACACCATAACTGAGGCCGATCGCCGGGCCATGCGAGAGCACATTGAAGGGATGGAGTATGCTCCGCGCATCTCGGTTCTTATGCCGGTATACAACGTGCAAGAGCGGTATCTTCGGCAGGCGATTGAGTCTGTTTTGAGACAGGTATACACCAATTGGCAGCTCTGCATCGTTGATGATAATTCACCGGACGCGGCAGTGCGCGATGTAATTAAAGAGTACGCGCAGCTAGATTCACGCATCCAGTACATGTTTAGAGAGAAAAATGGCCACATATCGCTGGCCACTAACTCTGCTGCTGAAATGGCGACCGGAGAGTTTTTAGCATTTCTTGATCACGATGATGAGCTGCGTGAGCATGCGCTCTATATGATGGTGCGAGCGTTGCAAAGTAATCGCAAAGCAGTTCTGCTCTTTAGTGATGAGGATAAGATAACTCCTGAGGGCCTACGACACGATCCTTACTTTAAATCAGACTGGAACTCTGAGTTGCTGCTCTGCCATAACTGTGTGTGTCATTTTACGGTTGTTCGTCGCGATTTATTTAACCAAATAGGCGGATTGCGAAGCGAGTGTAATGGAGCGCAGGACTGGGATCTTGTCCTAAGGGTGTCAGAGCACACAACACGCGACCGAATTCTTCATATCCCGCACATTCTCTATCACTGGCGAGTGATTGAAGGTTCAACAGCTAAGGAAACGGCCGCAAAGCCCTACGTAACAGAAGCCCAGATACGTACAGTATCAGAGCACCTTGAACGTACTGGAAATCAAGGCGCAAGAGTTGAGGTAATTCCAGAGCTCTCTATGTTGCGTGTGCGCTATGCCGTACCGCAGCCGGAGCCAATGGTAAGCCTGATAGTTCCAACCTACAACCAGCATAAGCTTCTTGCGCAGTGTGTTAATGGCATACTGAATTCGACGAGCTACAAGAATATCGAACTTATAGTGGTCGATAATCGGAGTAATGATCCTGACACTCTAGAGTACCTTAAGGAGCTGCCAATTAAAGACACGAGAGTTCGAGTTATAAGAGATGACGGCCCCTTTAATTTCTCACGAATCAACAACGACGCGGTAAAACACGCCCATGGCAGCATTCTAGGATTTATCAACAACGACATTCAGGTAATACGTAACGATTGGCTTTGTGAGATGGTGGCAAACATTACTCGCAAGGACGTTGCAGCAGTCGGCGCACGACTACTATTTCCAAACGGTACAGTGCAGCACGCAGGAGTTGTTACAGGAATTGGCGGAGTAGCGGGGCATCAGTTTAAGAACTCGTCGGTAAGTAACCTGGGTTATTTTTGCCGCGCAGTACTGCCGCAAAATCTTTCAGCGGTTACAGCCGCATGTATGCTTGTGCATGCCGAGCTTTTTCGTAAAGTTGGTGGATTCGACGAACAGCATTTAGCAGTTGCATTTAACGATATCGACCTCTGTCTAAAGCTGCGTGAACTTGGTGGACTTATAGTTTATACGCCCTATGCGGAGCTTCTGCACCATGAATCAGTCTCAAGAGGCTATGAGGACAGTCCAGAGAAGAAGGCCCGTTTTAAGCGTGAATACAAAGTGATGCAGGACAGATGGGGGAGAACACTTACCAGTGATCCGTTCTACAATCTAAACTTTAAGCTTGAAGGAAGTGGCTATGATCTTGGAGTTCCACCCAAGAGGTTTGGCCCGAATACAGACTATTTTTGATATGCTAAGCCCCCGAAAAGTTCACAATTCTTAGTTCGTATTTTTCACGAAGCTCGCTGCGCTCGCCGTGAAAAACCCAAATTCCTCCGCTGCGCTGCGGAATTTGCAAGTGCTTCCTTGCATTTGCTCGCTCGAATCTTGCACTTTCGTACAATATTCCGGTTAGTGCTTTTAGACATCTGCACCATTTTCATACTCCTTAACTGCCGAATTTAGGATGATTAACAACTTCAAAAACCGCGAAGCTATAGTGATCTGCAAAAGTCCGTGCCAGTAAAACTGGCAAGTCTTTTGCCGTAAATCACTATAGTTTGTTGTTTTGATTCGCGTCCGCGAATCGATAGCGTTTTCCAAAAGCCGCCTTATCGCTACGGACTTTTGCAAAACGCTAAATAACCTTGTTTCTGTCAATTGCTATAGGGGTAAACTCAGCGCACTGCTTCAGCCAACTTCTCGACTGCAAAGTCGATCTGGTCACCGGTTATCTCAGGAAACATCGGTAGTGATAGGATCTTTGGAGCTACAGTCTCAGTCGCTGGAAAAGCACCTTTAGAGTATCCTAGCTCTCGGTAGCCCCCTTGCAGGTAAAACGGCACGGGGTAGTGAATACCTGTGTGCACATCGTTCTTTGCCAGATATTCTATCACCTTTGTTCTATCTTCGACTTGGATGACAAAAAGGTGGAATATGTGCTCATCAGCAGTGCGGACATCGGGTATGACTACACCTTTGGACTCAAGGGGCTTAAGGCGCTCTGCGTATCGCACAGCCGCGGCGTGGCGAGCAGCATTCCACCTGGCCAAGTGTTTTAGCTTTATGTCAAGAATCGCTGACTGAACGGAATCGAGCCGCGAGTTGGTCCCGCGCTCAGGATGCTCGTATTTGACCTCTGACCCATAGTTGCGCAGCCGTCTTACCTTTGAGTTAAGCTCTGGTGAAGCTGTGCATACTGCACCACCATCACCGTAAGCCCCTAGGTTCTTTCCTGGATAGAAGCTAAAAGACCCAAAATCACCAAAGGTGCCGGTAGTGACTCCCCTCCACTTAGCGCCATGCGATTGAGCTGCATCCTCGACTACTTTTAGCGAGTGTTTTTGAGCGAAACGCATCACTTGATCCATGTCGCACGCCCGTCCGTAGAGATGCACTGGACAGATAGCTTTGGTTCGTGGAGAGAGAGCTGCTTCAAGCTTGGAGTAGTCAAGCAAGTACGTACTAGGATCAATATCTACGAGTACCGGCCGTGCTCCAGCATTGAGCACCCCGATAGCTGTCGCCACGAACGTGTGTGCTGGGATAATCACCTCATCTCCTGGGCCGATATCGAGTGCCTGATAGCTCATAACGAGCGAATCAGTACCGTTTGCTACTCCCACGGTAAACTGAGTGCCGAGAAAATCAGCGAATGATCTCTCGAATTGGGCAACCTGAGGCCCCAGGATAAATGAAGTAGTAGAAAATACCTCCTCGACGCAGCACATGACCTCTTCTTTGAGTTCTTGGAATTGAATTTTAAGATCGAGAAATGGAACGTGCATGACTACTCCACAGTTGATATTATCCTAAAAAGAGCAGTTAAGGTGGACTAAAATGGTGCAGATGGTTAAACCTAAATTCGGCAGTTGCGGGCCCGCAACTGCCGAATTTAGGATTATGGTCTGGTTTGTCAGTAGCATAGTCAGAATTAAAAAAAAAGCAAAAGCAGCTTAGCCCGAATATTGGGCGAAATTGCAAGATTCGGGCGAGCAATTGTAAGGAGGCGGATTAGTAGCACAACAAGCTTCCCCCATCTTTAATAGCTATTCTTTGATGGGGTGGAGGGGGGGTGTCTCCGCAAATGCAAGAATATCTCGGTAAATTTTCCTTAATGTAGCTGACCGAATAACCTAGTGGCCTGCCATACAAAGAAAGGACAGGTTGGTTCCACTCGACAGCGATTAATTCCTGGTCTGATAATGAAATACCGGAATGAATGCAGCGTTCCAGAGGAGAGGGTGTTAGCTCCATAAAATTTGGATAATCCAGGGGAGATTTCAAAAAAAAGCATGAAATTATGAGAAACACACCTACGAGTCCTTGCAACGAGTAGAGCGCCGCAAGGCTGGGAGGTAACAAACTCTTTGGGCTTTTTATTTTAATTATGCCTTCAATAAGTAGTCCTAGACTAAGTTGAAAAAGAAGCGGAATAAAACAAAGCGATCTAAGAAAGGGTATGTTAATCCCAATAAACAGGATAGCAGCAAGGCAGGTAAGATAGGCAAAAACAGCCGTTATTGAGCATAGTAGGGCAAATCGATAAGACGGTTCTGCTACGATTTTTCTATCTGCAGATGCAATCACAAAGCATGTCAACCAAAACATAATCAGCAAAGCAATAACAACAGTGGGAGAGCCCAATTCGCCGAAAGATGAAATTGCAGTTGTCAATTTAATTGAGAAATCAGTTGGTGATGACGCACCACTGAAGTTATGCCTCTTGAGAAACACCTCTTTCCATATAGGCGAATAAAAAAGCCCTGTCAAAATAAGGGTGCCACCAAAAAAACATACAGTTCTGATTAGGTGTCGAATCAGCGACGATCGCGGCTCTATATCCCTAGAGAGAAAAATAAAGACTGCTATGCCAGGGAGTGCAAATAAAAATGTGGGTATGGCATATATGGATAGGGCAAGCAGAAGCATCGAAGGTAGCTTTTTACCGAGATGCAGCGAGGCCAAAGACATCAACAAAAGAAGGCAGGCTAAAAGATATCCGCGAGCCACAAAAAAATAAGTTGTGTAAATTGGCGCTCCGAATACGAGAATGAGGATTATCGCAGCGCGTGCTTTATGAGATACATTTAGTCGTTTTAAAAAGAAATTGCAGAGTATCAGCAGAGTAAGGCCGAGTGCGACGTTCACTAGCCGAAGTAGAGGCGGCCAAAAAGCCTCAATTACCTGGTGTGGTAAAAAAAGTGATTGAGCCAATGAAAACAAGACATGATTATTGGGGTAGGGGTAATTGGTAGCTATCCAGCGGCTCCCATTGGCTACGATATTAGAAAAGTTCCACGCTTCATCATACGTTAAAGGCACAATAGGCAG
>CAZZLV010000095.1:0-8988 GCA_964655155.1 uncultured Bdellovibrionales bacterium | reverse complement strand
TTTGAATTTTCGGTGCTCACCCTGACGGTGCCAGGGTTGCGCCTTAAGAAAAGTTTAAAATCCATCGTTCTTTTAACCACCTGCACCATTTTAGTCCCACCATTTTAGTCCACCTTAACTGCTCTTTTTAGGTTAAACCATTAGCTAACTAGTAAGCTGATTGTTACCAAAGGCTTGTAGTGTGTTTGCCGGATTTTCAAAAGCAGAAAAGTAGGGGATGCTTCGAAGGTAAACAAATTTTTTGATAACTATGTGCCGATACGACCCATTTGCTAATCACTATGACCACGTTGTTGGCTCTAGAGACGATGTGGCGCGCTTTTTACGAGCCCTGATCCGCAAGTATCACCGGAGCGCTCAGACGCTGCTAGAGCTTGGATGCGGTTCCGGGAGCATGCTCAAATTGCTTTCATTGCACTATGATTCCGAGGGTATAGACCTGTCTAAAGCTATGCTCAAGATAGCTCAGAAGAAGGCGCCTCGAGCCCGGCTACATCACGGCGACATAACTGAATTCGATCTTAAGCGCCGATTTGATGTAATCGTGTGTCCTTTTGACACGATGAATCACATTACTTCGTTCTCAAAGTGGAAGAGGGTGTTTAACAGGGTTCACGAGCACCTAAAACCCGGCGGAGTTTTTATCTTCGATGTAAACACAGAATACAAACTAGAGTGTTATCGAGAAGCGCCGTTTGTAACTGAAAACACCGACGACTTTGTTTCGATCATTGAGGTGCATCGGCGGCGCAAACATAGGTACGAAATAGTGCTCAGGAGGTTCATGCGCAACCAAAATGGGCGATTCGAGCTAAACAAGATGGTGCTACCGGAGATCGTAGTACCTACTAAGCTAATCATCAATGCGCTCGGAACTTATTTCGCTAAGGTTACTCTGATAGACCCAGATCGGGAGCACCCGAGTAGAGAGACCGACGACCTCTTTTTTGTTTGTCGCAATCCGCGATAAAGCAGCCCTTTTACCTCTCTGCCAATCGCTTTACAATCCAGAAGCGACCTCTGCCAAGGCCTCCCGTATCTTGGCCTCTACGAACTCCTGTCGGATAAAATCGCCACCAAAAAGAAGATCGGCGTAAGACCAGATCTGAGTTACCTCAGTTTTTGCTTTGCTAACTCCGACCTTGGCCTTTGACGCATCGAGTTTCTTAACGCTAAAAGCAAAGGCAAGCTCCAAACCCTCTGCGGTGTATTTAGACGAAAAATTCAGCTCGTCTACCAATGACATCGCTCGCGATTCAGGCGGCTTTAGCTTCAAGCTAGTCCAGTCATTTTTTGAACTTTCCCCCTTAGGTAGAAAGCTAAATACTGTGGTGAAGGTGTCGAAAATAGCTCTTATGTGCCTATGAGGCACTACCGTAATCTGTAATTGCCCGAGGCTAGCAAAACTGGATCGATCAACATCGCGCGAATCGCCATAGAACAGGAAGATGCCTTTGTTCTTTTCGGAGATAGGCGCATTTCTATCGAGCTGGAAAGTGTGCTCGAATTTTTCCGACCTTCCTGGCGCAAGTTCGATGCCGCGCTCAAGCTCTGCCGATGATATCGCCAAAAACGCCGTTGCATCTTTGGCCTTAACCAGTTTGGCGTCACCAAGGGCCAGTATTAGGACGGGAGCTTCTAAGATTACCGCATGCGGCCCACGATTGGTAAACATAAGAGCGCAGGTAACCGCTTGTCCTTGCTCAAACGAATCACCTTTAACATCGAGGCACACCTCTATAGAATTTCTCAGAAACAATCCACGCATAGGTTAATTGGGTACCACAGATTAGAGGAATTGCCCAGGGCGCCGCTGTGGGCCACCAGGGCGTCGCTGTTCTCTCTATCTTTAAACCTAAATCGGCAGTTGCGGGCTCGAAAACGGCGCATCTGGCTAAAATCACTTTGTCTTTTGAATTTTCGGTGCTCACCCTGACGGTGCCAGGGTTCAAGCCTCCGAAAAGTTCAAAATCCTGTGTGCTTTTAGCCACCTGCGCCATTTTAGTTCTCCTTAACTGCCGAATTTAGGTTAAATTGCCATTGACCTCTGAAGGCCAAAGCCCTAATCTTTACTTTACGAGAACTAGAAAACTAATAAGTATCTATCAGAGGGATTATGACCTCATCACTTATCATAAGTCGCAAGCCAGGCGCCGCGAGTGGCTCCAACGCCGACTCAACTGCTCAATCAGCGAACAAGAAAGTCTGGCTGCGAATCTCAGCATTCCTCTCTTTAAAGTCCCCAGCAACGCGCGTTACGTATTCTGGGATACTTAATGAATGGTGCGCATTTCTCGGTACCAAAGCTGGCACACCAGAGAGCGCGGCAAAGATCGTTGCAGCCACTGATCTTCACGCCATTGCATACCGCAAGTTCCTCGAGACCAAACCTGGCGAGCGTCCGCGGATGTCGCGCGCATCGACGCAACGCGCAGCCACGAATAAAGAGCTTTCTACCATCGTTGATACCGGCCGTGGTCGGAAAAAAGATGGCCTAGAGGCTACGCAATCCAACGCCACAATTCACAAGAAGTTTGCCGCTCTTAGGCGCATTTACCGAATGTTAGTAGCGAGCAATGTCGGCTTAGCTGAGAATCCATTTGAGGTCGACAAGGTCCCACCACCACCTAAGGACGCCGGACGTAAGCGCCCTACTCAGATGATCGATTTTGAACTGGTCATGGATATAATCAGCCTGCCTGATATCAGTACGCCAAAAGGCCGGCGAGACCGCGCAATTCTCTCGATTTTATTTGGTGGCGGCATCCGCCGCAGCGAGCTCGTGTCTCTGCGTATCGGCGATCTGAGGCGCACAAGCTCTAAAACTACGTTTATGTATTTAAGACACACCAAGGCCAAGCGCGACGCCGAGCAAGCCTTACCCGATTGGGCTGCAGAAGCGGTTTGGGAGCTAGTTAACGAGCGCAAGCGTGACGGCGCAAGCGATGCGGATTACCTATTTGTAGGATTCTCTGGGCGTGCCGGGATTACTGCAACGGGCCGGCCGATCTCAGATACCGGAGTATATCTGCTCTTTAAAAGTTACTGCATGACGGCAGGTGCTGGCGCCTTTGCCACCCCCCACTCTGCTCGCGCTACAGCGATAACTAAACTTCTATCAGACGGCATCCCTCACCGTGAAGTCCAAGAATTCTCGCGCCATGCAAGTATTCAGATGGTTGAGTGGTACGACAAGCGCCGGTTTGATGTTGAGCAGAGTCCGGCGCGGGGGTTGAGTTATAAGAAAAAGGGTTAGATTCTGCTAAAAAGAGTGACTAGGACCCACGGCCATTAAGTTCGGGATTTTAAAAGCTCTTGATTGTGTCTATGTAATCACTCTTAAATCTCGGCCGGGTTTCGCCCTGCTCTATCATTTCATCATCTTCTAAAAGCCTCTCGTAAAGCTTAAGGACTTGCGTTAACTTATCTCCGGCAGCTCCACCCTTCACTGCTATTTCAACCTAAATTCAGCAGTTAAGGAGCACGAAAATGGTGCAGGTGGCTAAAAGCACCAAGGATTTTGAACTTTTCGGAGGCTTGAACCCTGGCACCGTCAGGGTGAGCACCGAAAATTCAAAAGCCGAAGTGATTTTAGCCAGATGCGCCGTTTTCGGGCCCGCAACTGCCGAATTTAGGTTCAATGGTATACCCGGGTAAAAACAACTGCTCGATGAAAGTATTGAACCGCACACCGTATCCGTTAATTGCTTGATCGTACTCAAGAACGATATCCCGAAAATCTTTCCCCTTATCAGGATTCCTGACTAAAGTGACTATCTGGTGCTAGTGACTATCTGGTGCTGTTGAGATAGCTCCTGGGCTAACAGCGTTAAAGCCAGGGCTGGTCGGATATGTATTCCACTATGGTGTGAGACCGTAAAGGAAGAAACCATAGGCAAAGTGATTTTAGTCAGATGCACCATTTTCAGACCCGCAACTGCCGACTCTAGGTTTAACCTAGAGTGATTTGCGGCAAAAGCCTTGCCAGTTTTACTGGCACGGACTTTTGCAGATCACTATAGGCTCCAAATTACCCCGCTACGCCTCGGAATTTGCAAGTGCTTGCTTGCACTTGCTAGCCCGAATCTTGCACTTTCGTGCAATATTAGGGCTAGCGTTCCGAATCTCGTCGCCTACCACCGCGGTTAAAGCTAGGCGCCCCCTTGCGAGCACCTCTGGCTGAACCTCGTGGACCTCGCGGGCCACGCGATGCGCGCATTCCACGTTGACCACCCGAGCTACGCGGCCCAGATGAACGCTCGCCTCTGTCGGAAACTCTATTGTCGGCCCCCCTACTGTCTGAAGCTCCACGATCGATGAAATACGGCTCACGCTCGCGATATACATACTCGGCACGAGGATCGATGTCCGCCTGCCCCTTAAATGGCGTGCGTGGCCCGCGTGATCCGCGGCCATGCTGCTGCCGATCCGCAGACTGCCCGCCGCGACGACCATCGCGCCGATTTCTCTCAGAAGAGCGATTACTAGTGCGACCATCTCTTCTCTGTGTGCTATTATCTTTATCAGACCACGACCTTCGTCCATCAATTGGCGCCCTCTCCGGTCGCTCCCGTCCGCCGTTAGACCTACCTAGCGGTGCGCGCTCGTTTGCTGCTCTGGGCCGCGAATCCCTGCGCGGCCAGCGGTCGTTGTCAAAACGCTGCTTGCGTGATTCGCGGAAGTCTTCCGAACTGACATCCTCACGCCTACTATCGCGTCGACTGTCGCGACTAAAATTAGCCGCATCATCGCTCCTTTCAGCCCCCTTTTCACCGTTTCGCTCGCTGCTTTGTTGTCTACGGCGCGGACCACGATTATCACGGTCACTCCGCTCATTACGATCGCGACCTCCTCGACGTCCGTGCGATGCTCGCTGTTCGCGACGCTGACGATTATCTCTTTGCGCACCCTCTGACTCTACTACAGAACCTGCCTCGACCGAATCGCTATCCCCCTCTGTATTGAGTCGTATCATAGGAGACTTGATCCACTGCTCGATCTCTCGAACCATAAATCTATCACCACGAGTTACAAACGATACCGCACTACCTTCCCGCGAAGCGCGCCCTGCACGACCAGTACGATGAATGTAAGCCTCAAGGGTGTCCGGCATATCATAGTTAAGAACGTGGGTTATACCCTCCACGTCAATCCCACGTGATGCAATATCAGTCGCAATGAGCGCACGGAATCTTCCGTCACGAAAGCCTTTAAGCGCCTTCTGGCGCTGCCCCTGAGAGAGATTTCCGTGCAGCGCAACCGCTGGGACACCATCTTTCGTCAAACGATCGCCAAGCCGCTTGGCAGTGTGTTTCATCTTTGTAAAAACCACCGCGATAGCATTCGGATTGCCGCGCAACCACGAAGCCAGCCGCTCTGATTTCTCCTCCTGCTTGAGTGTTAACATCGAATGAGTTACCAGAGCTACCGGTTGTTCCGCCTTAACACGCACTGTTTGTGGCTGCTTCAGGTAGCTCTTGGTTAGCTCAGCGATCTCTTCAGGCATCGTAGCAGAGAAGAGCAGCGTCTGGCGCTCCTCCGGCAGCTCCGCCATAATCGACTTAATGTCGGGCATAAACCCCATGTCTAACATACGATCAGCCTCGTCTAGGATCAGATGATCAACCCCCGACAGGTCGATCGTTTCCCCACGGATGTGATCCATTAACCGTCCCGGACAAGCCACCACTATCTGCACATTTGTGCGCAGCTGAGATATCTGATTGCGGTGTGACACACCACCATACACGGTCACCGTGCGAATACCGGTTCGACCCGAGAAGGTCTTAATTACATCATTAATCTGTTCTGCCAATTCACGTGTTGGTGCCAAGATTAATGCCTGCACACCCTTCTTCTTGCCGCCAATTAATTTATGCAGCAGCGGCAATACAAACGCGGCTGTCTTGCCTGTTCCTGTCTGAGCCAACCCAATCAGGTCACGCCCCTCTAGGATCAGCGGAATCGCATCCGCTTGTATCGGTGTTGGAGTCGTGTATCCAACTGTGCGAATCGTCTCTTGAAGAAACGGTGCAAAAGGAAGTGTTTCAAACGATGGTGCGGTAGCGAAGTTATTCGCGGTGGACTCAGGTTTCATAGGTTTCTTTATAGTTTTCTCGTTGGTCAGAGCACGTTTAATGCAGAACCGAACGCCCTACATCGTCTCTGTTATTATCCTAAACGTGACAGTTACTGGTCTGACAATGGCGCACTTGCCCGAAATACTTCGTGCTTTTTTGAGCGGCTACGCAATTTTCATCCTGCTGCACTGACGTTTCTAGTATTATCCTAAATTCGGCAGTTGCGGGCCCGAAAACGGCGCATCTGGCTAAAATCACTGCGGCTTTAATTTTTTTCGGTGCTCACCCTGACTGTGCCAGGGTTCAAGCCTCCGAAAGTTCAAGATGATTGGTGCCTTTAGCCACCTGCACCATTTTCGCTCTACTTAACTGCCGAATTTAGGATTATTGAAGATGGAGCTGCCGGAGCGACACATCTTCTGTTTTATCAAAGGTAGCAAAGCCTACAATCCGTTAGGGCATCCGGCGGAGCAATAAGGCTGAAGCGCCAATCGAACGTAACGCGAGGCGCCAGGAAAACTTTACTAAGTTGAAGTAGCGTAGCACACAAGGTGCGCTTAAAGAAGTAAGAGCTATTGAAATCCAGCTAACATACTAAAAACAACCAACTCAACAAATGTTTTTGTGGCTGGTAAGCTTAATCCTAAAGTCGGCAATTAGGGCGGATAAAAATGGTGCAGATGGCTAAAAGCACAAAGTATTTTGAACTTTTCGGGGGCTTGAACCCTGGCACCATCAGGATGAGAACTCAAAAATTTAAAAGGACAATAAGACCCGCAACTGACGAATTTAGGATAATAGATTTACGCCCCCCTCACCAACGCCACAATCGCATCAACAACAGCTGGCTCCGCCAGGGTCGTGGTATCGCCGATACTGTCGTGCTCTCCCGCGCCGATTTTACGGAGGATGCGTCGCATTATCTTCCCTGATCGAGTCTTTGGAAGCCCGAGAACGCACCAGATCTGGTCTGGGCTTGCTATCGGCGAGATCACCTCACGAACAGTTTCGATAATTTTTGTGCGAGTCGCGGAATCATCAGCTACACCATCTCGCAACACACAGAAGGCCCCGATCCCCTGCCCTTTAATTTCATGCGGAATTCCCACCACTGCGGCTTCAGCTACAACACCAGAGCGGATGATTGCACTCTCAACCTCGGCAGTGCCGAGTCGGTGGCCCGCCACATTAAGAACATCATCTACCCTACCCGTTATCCAATAGTAGCCGTCGTTATCACGCCGACACCCATCTCCTGTAAAGTACAAACCGGTATAGGTTGAAAAATAAGTCTGCTTGAAGCGCTCGTGGTCACCGTAAACTGTACGCATCATCCCTGGCCATGGGTACCTAAGACAGAGACGACCCGCTACGCCATTTCCCAAAACCTCCTTACCTTGCTCATCTACGATAACGGGATCCACACCGAATAGCGGCAGCGTAGCAGAGCCTGGTTTGGTATCGGTTGCGCCTGGAAGCGGCGCAATCAGGATGCCGCCCGTTTCTGTCTGCCACCAAGTATCCACTATCGGGCAGCGCCCTTCTCCGACTACCGCATGATACCAGAGCCATGCATCGCGGTTAATCGGCTCTCCAACGCTGCCTAAAACTCTAACCGATGAGCGATCGTAGCGCTTTACAAAGTGATCGCCCTCTTTTGCCAGGGCTCTAATCGCGGTCGGCGCCGTGTACACGATCGTCGCCTTATGGCGCTCTACTACATCCCAGTAGCGCCCCGGATCCGGATAAGTAGGAATAGATTCAAACATCACAGTTGTTGCCCCGTTTGAAAGCGGCCCGTAGACAACGTATGAATGACCTGTAATCCAGCCAATATCTGCCGTGCAAAAATGGATATCATCATCTTGGAGATTAAAAACATACCGAGTGGTCATCGCCACCTGCAGCAGATAGCCAGCACTGGAATGCAAAACCCCCTTAGGCTTACCAGTTGAACCACTGGTATAGAGAATGAACAAAGGGTGCTCGGCATCGAGAATCTCAGGAGCTGAATTATCTACACCTGCGGTGCGCGCAAGCTCCTCATCAAACCAGCGATCGCGGCCACTGCGCATGACGCAAGGAGTCTCAGTCCTACGCACCACAAGCACTTGCTTAACTGTTGGGCAGAGCTCAATCGCATCATCCACTGTTGCCTTCAAAGGGATAGTCTTTGCTCCACGCAGCCCCTCGTTTGCGGTCACAACCAGAGTACACCTGCAATCATTGATCCTATCGCGCAGAGATTCTGCTGAGAACCCGGCGAAGACTACCGTATGGATCGCACCGATCCGGGCGCAGGCGAGCATAACAACGGCTGCCTCGGGAATCATAGGTAGGTATATCGCTACCCGATCGCCCTTTGCGACTCCAAGCGATCGAAGCATGGTAGTCGCTCGACAAACCTCTTCGTGCAACTCTCTGTAAGTCAACGAGCGTGTCTCACCCGGCTCATTGCCCTCCCAGATTATCGCTCTCTTATCTCCTCTGGTACCTAGGTGACGATCAAGGCAGTTCTCGGCAACGTTTAGAGTCGCCCCTTCAAACCAGCGAATATGCGCCTGTTTAAAATCCCAATCGACAACGCGTGTCCAGGGTGAACGCCAGATGATGAGATCCCTAGCCTGGTCAGCCCAAAACCCCTCTGGATCAGCGATTGAGCGGCGATACATCTCTCCGTAGCGCTGGCGTGTGATAATAGCCCTCTTTGCGGCAGTTTCCGGTACTTGAAAGACCTCTGAGTCGCTCATAGCTAGCAGAGGATACTCACACCCTAGAATTAGCAAAAGATGCTATAGTAATCGGCAAAAGTCCGTGCCAGTAAAACTGGCAAGGCTTTTACCGCAAATCACTATAAGCCTAAATTCGGCAGTTAAGGAGAACGAAAATGGTGCAGGTGGCTAAAAGC
>CAZZLV010000094.1:0-9039 GCA_964655155.1 uncultured Bdellovibrionales bacterium | reverse complement strand
GCCAGTTTTACTGGCACGGACTTTTGCAAATCACTATAGCAACAACGGTCTAGCTGGCAGTTGATACGGTCGATTTGCCGTGTGATATTCTTAATGCACATGGTACAATCGAAAAAAATCTCTCGAGGAAACATGGAATACAAATTTAAAGAAAACGATCGTGTACGCAGGATTCCTTTTAAGGTTACGGTTGCCAAGAGCAGCTCGGGGGTATACGAGCACTCTGAACACGACATAGAGACCATCACCTATTCCACTAGTGGTTGTATGGGCACAGTGAAGGGCATCCGAGAAGAGACCACACTTGCCGCGCAAGAGTCGCGCACAAAATCGGTTATGTTCCGCGTTCAATGGGACAACGGAACCCTCTCCTACCACGGGCCAGACGCGCTGGTTCAAGTATGAGCCTAACAACAAGGGAATCCGCTGACAGCCGCCCGTAAAGTGAGTCATGCACACACACCTCAACAGTTCCAGCAGCCGCAACTTGGCGATTCTTGCACTAATGAGCCTAACTATCGTTTGCGCAGCGGCGTGGATTGCTGCCTATGACGACAAAGCGCTTCGACTGTCTCTTGTTGTATTGAAGCCTTGGGTAGACGCCATACTGCCGATAGGTCGATTCCTTGAGGATCGCGCTGGAGTTCTCTTGCAATATGCACAATTGGTAATTATTGGATTGGGCGTTCTTATCGGCGCATCGACGCTCATATGGCCTAAGCGGGAGACCTGTGAGCGCGCGTGTTTCATCCTTGCCGGTCTGCTAGCGATGCACGCTCAGATATCTTTTGGTCTTCGTCAAAATACTGCCGCTATTTATTGTTATGCGGGAAGCTTTGCATGCATTCTGGCTTATTTCCTGCTAAAGAAGACCTCATTTATACCGGCACCACAAGCTCGGCAATCGATTACTGGCTGGGAGGTCGGAGCATTTCTGGCGCTCTTCGTTGCTGCTGTGTTTCTCCGCTTTTACGGGCTTAATTATCTCTTTGATTATTTTGAAGGCGAAGAATCGCCCTTCTCTGGGGCTGGCACCGACCTAAAGGCATCAGCACTCGCCAATATGGGAGACAACGGCCCGTGGTCACCGTTTGGATTAATCTACTACGCCATTCGCTATCCAACGATTAAACTCTTTGGAACAACTGTTCTGGCGATGCGCTTCGGCTCAGCTTTATCAGCGATCGTTATAATAGCGCTCTCCTATTTTTTTGTGCGAGATATCGCGGGACGTGGCGCAGCGATCGCTGCTTTGGCAATCATTGCCATAGACGCGAAACAGGTCAGCTGGGCGCGGTATGAGTTCCCGCATGTGGCCACTGGATTTACTGCGGTAGCAATCGCTTGGCTCACCTATCGCACATTCTCGATGCGTAGCCTAATCTATCCCACTCTTCTCAGTGTCTTTATGGGAATCTGCTTCCACCAATATCCGTCAGGCCAGACGGCTGTTGCTATCCCGTGGCTCTACTTAGCTTACCTGCTTGTATTCAACCGCGAACACGCTTGGCGATTTTATGGAATTCGACTGATCTTCCTAATCCTTGGATCCATCTTTTGGTACTACGGGTTCTCAATTGCATACTTCTTGGCGTACGAACGGTGGTCTGCTCCAGCTCTCACCAGTCGATTTGATTCGCGGGTCGCCTGGAAGAGTCCTGAGGCATCAGGATCCATCGTTACTCTGGCGACGGTCATGTTCGACATGCTGATACGAAATGCGCACGAGCTATACGGCTCAATGGTGTACAGCCTACAACTGGGCATGCCGCCACAGGACATGGTACCAAGCTTTTCTAATATTACGAGCCGGACGATCTTCCTTCTCGCCCCAGCATTTACCTTGCTAACTATAGGCTACTTCTTACGGAATATTAAGTGGAAGCAAGGAGCGCTCCTCCTGGCGTGGGTTGTCGCTGGCTCAGCTCCTAGCCTACTCTCTAATCAGGGGTATCCGCGTCGTGCGGCGACTATACTTACTGCGTTTATCTGTATGGCCGGAATCGGCTACTGGTTGTTTCGACGTATGCTTGTAGAGATCTGGGGCAAACCGGTACGTGTTCTGGCGCCGTGTATCGAAATACCCATAATATCGTGTCTTGTACTAGCGAGTGCCCATCAGTGGCTCTCGACGCGCACTATGCGCATCGCCGAGCCCGGTGAGATGGAGGTGTATAGAACTGTAAAGAAGATGCTCCAACCTGGCACACTAATCTTCTTTGAATACGACGATCACTACATGCCTGGTCGCATGACATATCTGCTCCTTGACGATCTCGACCGCCCGGAAAATCGTCCGATTACCTGGGCCGTTGTGAACGCCATACACCCAGTATTTAAGCCATCTACGGAAAATCCGCGAATCGCTCCTAAGTTAGTAAAGCAGTCGCTTGAGTATCGCTGGTCAAGGTTACGCCACCATCTTCCAGAGATTGAGAGTTACAACAATTGGCGAAGATTAATTTTCATCTCTGAACGTATGCCGAGTGCAAAAGATGTCGAAGGCTTCGACCAGCGCATGGCGCTGATCACCCGTCATTGTACAAACCACAAAGAGACCTTCATGCCGTCGAAGGTGGCGTTCTATCACAACTTTAAGATTGTGGAATGCGAACTATCTTCCGAGTCGACCTCAGAAGTAGCGCCCCCTGGCGCGCAATAGACGACGCCAGCAGCACACTGCCATACTCGCAACTTTTTCGTAGTTAGGCCGATTATCCTAAATTCGGCAGTCAAGGAGAACGAAAATGGTGCAGATGGCTAAAAGCACTGCGGCTTTTGAATATCCGGTGCTCACCCTGACGGTGCCGGAGTTCAAGCCTCCAAAAAGTTCAAAATCCTTCGTGCTTTTAGCCACCTGCACCATTTTCGTTCTCCTTAGCTGCCGAATTTAGGCTAAAAAAACTACCTTGATACCGCAAACACTGGGCATGCACTCTGCAACCACTCACATCAAAGACGCAGGCCCTGCACCAGATACTGCAGCATGGCGATACGCCACCTTAAGATCCTCATTGATTTTGAACTGTCTTGAGATCCTATTACCAACAACATGTCTGGTATGTGAACGACCACTGCGACGCGCTTTAATTTGCTATCGATGCCGTCCTGCGCTTCCCGACCTATCTGACCTGAACACTACTCATTGCAGCAGCTGCTTTAGCCCTTTGGGAGTTAGCAAGTCAAGCAGCAGTTGCGAAACCTGCGTACTTTTCCCTCCTTTGGCAGATTCCATACGCTTTATTTGGGAGTACGACGGCTTAGCACGTGACTTGATTCGTACTATCAAGTATCGCCCAAGTGTCTCCATTGCAAATATGACTGGAAAACTTCTGTGCGATGCTGCTGTTAAACTTTTTGAACGCTGTGATTGGGATATGATTATCCCTGTGCCATCTTCTCACGCGACGTTTCGCCGCCGTCTCTTTCACCCCTGCGTTGAGCTGGCTCGACCCCTGGCAAAGGCCAAAAGTATCCCACTGATTCACGGTCTAAGCCATAATATAAGGCGCGCACCCCAAGCCTCACTCAACCACCACGATCGTCTGCGTCGTCTAGATCGCCTGTTTAGCCTAAGCAGAGGCTGTCAACCGCGCGGCCAACGCATACTCCTGATTGAAGATGTGATCACAACAGGCGCCACCATTAGCGCCGCGGCTGCTCTACTAAAGGGAGCTGGGGCAGAACGAATCGATGTGCTTGCCCTGGCTCGAACCAGGGTTTGGAGCAGATTCAGAGCTCGACTGCACGATTATTTTGCAGTAGTTCGAGCAAGTGACGCCTTAGAAACAGCGAAAGGCGTTGGGCTTTTTCCCTAAATCACTACGGACTATTTATTGCTAAAAATCTACATCCATGCGCTTGTTAGCTCGAATATTTCACACTGATACAATATCCTCCTTAGCCCCTCGCGAAACCAAGCAAATGCGTTGTTTTGCTTTGGCCACTTAGAGTAATCTGTCTATCCATGACTGACACAACACCAACTGCCGCGCTTAGCCGCTTCCTAGAAATCATGGCTGCTCTCCGAAACCCGGATAGCGGTTGTCCGTGGGATCTGAAGCAAACCTTTGAGACCCTGAAACCACTTGTTATAGAGGAGGCGTATGAGGTAGCAGACGCAGTAGCTGCAGGGCCTCAAGCCGTATGCGAAGAGCTTGGAGACCTCGTATCGCTGATAGGCCTATTTGCGCAGATAGCAAGTGAGCAGGCGATCTTCTCATTCTCCTCAGTCTTAACTGCTATCTCTGATAAACTGGTGCGTAGACATCCACATGTTTTCGGAGAAACAAAGGTATCAGGCACTGAAGAGGTGCTTCGAAACTGGGAGCAGATTAAACAGCAGGAGCGTCAGGGAAGCACCGATGATACTCCCAAGGGTTTGCTCGATGGCATACCGCGATCTCTCCCAGCTCTACTAAAGGCCCATCAGATCGGCTCGCGTTGTGCTCGTGTCGGCTTTGATTGGACTTCAATCGATGGTGTGGCGGATAAGGTCCGCGAGGAACTACGTGAATTCCTCCACGAAGCACAGGTCGATTCATCCACCGCAAAGTCCTCTGCCGAAGCAGCTCGGAGTCCATCCGAGGATACCGTGTGCCATAAGGCCTTCGAGGAGTTTGGCGATCTGCTGTTTACCCTGGCACAATATGCGCGCCATATGGGTTTTAACGCAGAAGAGGCGCTGCAGCAGGCAAACGCCAAATTCAGCGCTCGTTTTAGTTACGTCGAACTGCTAGCTCTAGGAGAGCGCGGCGACAAACCACTCTCAGAGCTAGCCCCTGAGCAGCTTGAGTGGCTCTGGAGACTTGCAAAAACGCGAATACCGTGAAAATTGTGGCATTACGGCAACATACGCAACGAAAGTTACCGGGCCTCTACTTGTTTGAACTCTAGTCTTTAGTATAGCATCCTTAAAGACAAGCTTTGCTATGACAGAGAGCTGTGAAAGTAAAGCAACGTTTGCAGCTCTCTGTTTGTTGTTTTGTGCTGTATCAGCCGCACGGTCATTGAATCTAAATGTGGCAGTTAAGGCGGGTAAAAACGGCATAGATGGCTAAAAACATCAAGTATTTTGAACTTTTTAGGAGGCTTGAATCCTGGCACCGTCAGAGTCAGCACTCTAAAATTCAAAAGACAAAGTGATTTTAGTCATATGCGCCATTTTTAAGACCCGCAACTGCTGAATTTAGGGTGCAATAATTGACGTAGAGTTTTTCAAAGTCATGAGCGATATAACGGCTCTTGGAAAACGCTATCGATTTGCGGAAGGGCATCAAAACAGCAACCTATAGTGATTTAGGGAAAAAGCCTAGCCAGTTTACTGGCACGGACTTCTGCAAATCACTATAACAGCAATTCAAACAGATAACCTCATATCAAGAGACACTATGCTTAATGCTATGGAAAACGAATTCACCGATTACAAAGTAGCCGACATACAGCTAGCAGACTGGGGCCGCAAAGAGATTGAGATGGCCGAGAAGGAGATGCCTGGTCTCATGGCGCTCCGTGAAGAGTACGGGAAACAGAAGCCTCTGAAGGGCGCTCGCATCGCCGGCTCACTTCACATGACGATTCAGACAGCAGTTCTGATCGAAACCCTTATTGAACTCGGAGCGGATGTGCGCTGGTCAAGCTGCAACATCTTCTCGACCCAAGATCATGCTGCGGCAGCGATTGCAGCAGCTGGCATTCCAGTTTTTGCTTGGAAGGGGGAAACCGCAGAGGAGTACGATTGGTGCCTTGAGCAGACAGTGAAGTTCGGCAACCAGGGTCCTAACATGATTCTTGATGATGGTGGCGATCTAACCATACTCATGCACACTAAGTATCCAGAGATGATGAGGGATATCATCGGCATCTCCGAAGAGACCACTACAGGCGTGCACAGACTGTATGAGATGATGAAGACCGGGTCTCTCAAGGCGCCTGCATTCAACGTTAACGATTCTGTAACCAAGTCCAAGTTCGATAACCTCTATGGATGTCGCGAGTCCTTAGCTGACGGGATTAAGCGTGCTACCGACATCATGGTTGCAGGAAAGGTTGTAGTTGTTGCAGGCTTCGGCGATGTGGGTAAGGGCAGCGCGCACTCAATGCGTGGCCTTGGAGCTCGCGTACTGATTACTGAGATCGACCCGATCTGCGCCCTTCAAGCCTCCATGGAGGGTTACCAAGTTGTAAAGATGGAAACTGCTGCTCCGTTAGCGGACATCTTTGTTACAGCCACCGGCAACGTCAATATAATCACCGAAAAACACTTCAAGGTTATGAAGGACGAGGCGATTATATGCAACATCGGTCACTTTGATAACGAGATCGATATGGCCTGGCTGAACAAGAACACTAAGAAGGTCACCGTTAAGCCGCAGGTCGATAAGCATCTCTTCTCGGACGGGCGGGCACTCATCGTTTTGGCGGAAGGTCGACTGGTAAACCTAGGTTGCGCCACGGGTCATCCAAGCTTTGTGATGTCAACTTCTTTCACAAATCAGACCTTGGCCCAGATTGAGCTCTACACCAACAAGGGCAAGTATCCAGTTGGCGTATACGTTCTGCCAAAAGCACTCGATGAAAAGGTTGCTAGACTGCACCTAAAGAAGTTGGGAGTAGAGCTGACCGAGATGACTGAAGAGCAGTCGAAGTATCTGGGAATAGCCAAATCAGGCCCGTTTAAGCCTGAGCACTATAGATACTAGGCGCTGTTTTTTGCGCATTATCCCAGATTCGGCAGTTAAGGCTGCTGAAAATGGTGTAGTGGACTAAAAGCACGAGGTATTTTGAACTTTTTGGAAGCTTGAACCTAAATAGAGCAGTTGCGGGCCCCAAAATGGCCCATCTCCTCAAATAACTTCGTCTTTTGAATTTTCGGTGCTCACCCTAACGGTGCCAGGTCTGCGCGTTAAGAAAAGTTCAAAATACTACGTGCTTTTGAGCACCTGAGCCATTTTCATCCTCCTTGACTGCGCTTTGTAGGTTAAAAGCCAAGGAGTCGTTAGGCCCTTTTTTTGGTGAGTTTTTGGGTTAATCCATTAGATCGCGCTCGAGGATCTCGTTTAGACCATCAAATGAGCCGTTTGACATTACAAATACAACATCTCTAACCGCGCCACCTGCTAGATTACGCGGAACTTCACGCCAGATAAATTGGCGGATCTGCTCAACAGTATCAAAGCATACAGAGGTCACCCCCGATGCACTGATATCGTTACTAAGGCTCCTTACATCGATTAATTGAATCCCTTGATCTATGGCACGCGCCTCGACATTCTTTAAAACAACGCAATCAGCACGCTTAAAAGCTCGAATATACTCCTGTTGAAAAACGCTTCTCCTTGAAGTGTTTGAGCGCGGCTCGAATACTGCCCAGAGGCGGGCCGCGGGAAAGGCCTCACGGATAGCATCAACCGTCTGCGCAACAGCTGTCGGATGATGCGCAAAATCCTCTATAAGGACTACACCGTTTTTTTGCGCTCGAACCTCCTGACGACGCTTTACAGATTTAAACGCTGCTAGATACTCGGTCGTTTTTCCGAGTTCCATGCCGATAATCTGTGATACAATTATGGCTGCTAGAGCGTTTCGTGCGTTGTATTCACCAAGCATCGGCAGTTCAACCGTGCATCCCCCAAGCCCGGGACCAGTGACCGTGACTCGTTGCCCCATTCCAATAACTTCGCGACTAACTATTGTAAAATCGGCATCAGGATCGGCTCCAAAGGTGATAATCTCGCACTGAGCACTAGATTTCCATTCTGCAACTAGCCGTTTGACACGTGGGAAATCGATACAGCATACCACTGTTCCGGTTTTCTTCAGGTTTATAACGAGCTTCGTAAACTCCGCCTCTATCGCCTGCACATCAGCGTAGATGTCAGCATGATCGTACTCAATCGCATTTATGATCACCGTATCTGGCGTGTAAAAAGAAAATTTGGGAACTTTGGCAAAGAAGGCACTATCGTACTCATCACCCTCTACTACAGAGTAATTACCTGTTCCGATCGCGAGACTCTGAGGGAGCCCTTGTACAACACCACCTACGAAATACGAGGGCTCACGACGATCTTGTAACAACAGGGTCGCAATCAGGGCAGTAGTAGTCGACTTACCGTGTGTTCCTGTAACGACAATTGAGTGCTTACCGGCGATCGCTAGTTCCTGCAGAATCTTCGGAAAACAGGTAAAGGGAAGATTTTTCTGCTCTACTACCTCTACTTCAGGATTGCCGTAGCTAATTGAGTTTCCGATAACAACTAGATCAGCATCGACAGGCACATTGCTTCCCTGATACCCGTCAAAGGTCTCTACAGCCGAGTTAGCCAACAGGCTCTTCATCGGCTCGTAAAATTCCTTATCACTTCCACTAACAACGAATCCACGCGCACTAAGCGCAGCTGCTATCTGTGCCATCGCCACTCCACAGACCCCTATGACGTGTACCCGACAGCCAATTGAAAGCGAATTCAAGCTGGTGGTTTTGGCAACAGTAAAAAAATCCTTTGGCATGAAACTCCAAGAAGTTATGATCCTAATGGCAGAGCTGTGGGTGCACTAACGAGAATCTTGGGATCTGCACCGTAAAGTGCCCGCCTCCTTTGCGACTAAAAATATAATTCCCACGCATGGCACCTACTGGATCCCTGATCACCGTAGAGCTCGTATATTCAAATTTTTGACCTGGCTCAATGATAGGCTGCAAACCGACCACGCCGGGGCCTACGACCTCTCCGATCTGCTCGCCTGCAGATTCAATAAGCCAGTGACGCTCCACAAGCTGCACTATTTGCTCTGAGCAGTTTTCAATCCGAACCTTGTAGGCAAAGGCGAATACCCCCTCATCAGGCCTAGATTCGTCCTCAAGTGCTACCGGTTCTACGGAGACAACTATACTTTGGGTAGTTTGACTGACAGTGCTCATAGTCATAAGTCTAACGCAGCACCGAATAGTCTGAAAGATCTAACTACTTAGCAGTTATAACCCTAAATTCGGCAGTTGCGGGTCTGAAAATGGCGCATATGACTAAAATCACTTTG
>CAZZLV010000093.1:0-9072 GCA_964655155.1 uncultured Bdellovibrionales bacterium | reverse complement strand
GCATTTTCGGCTTAAAAATGAAAATGCACACGCATCTGTGATGTCCGCCCTGGAGTGCCATAGAGATCTGTTGGCGGCTCTTAGTGGCGACTCTCAGTGGCGACTCTGCCGAGCAAGACACCCTGGGACTAGTGTAAAAAAATATCTCTCAAATACGTGGCGTATAGCGCCTAAAATTCGCTCTAAAAAAATTGTGTTATGCTCTAAGCATGCAGACAAACACGCCTAACGGTGAAAGTATAGCACAAATTGTTTTCAACCTATAGTGATCTGCAAAAGTCCATGCCAGTAAAACTGGCAATGCTTTTGCAGATCACTATAGCATCTCTCCAAGACTCACGATTTCGCATTAGCGTGGGCTTACACGCTTGCTTTAGGATATCCCCATCGTCTGCCCCAGCAAATAAAGCAGCGCCACTTCAACCCGCACAATTCGCTCCCCAAGTCCCACCTGCCTAAATCCGACACAACTCAACGCATCCAACTCTTGCTTAGACCAACCACCTTCCGAACCAACCGCTATCACTGCTCTCGATGTTGATTTTATCGCCGAATTACTCAAAGTCTCAGCTCCAGGGTGAGCAACAACTTTTAGCTCGTCTACACCTCTTAAGCTGCATCTTTCGTGTTTGCGGATAAACGCATCAAAATGCCTATGAACTGATATCTCTGGGTATAATCCTTCCCAAATCTGTTCAAGGCTCTTGACAATCTCTTGCTGCAATTGAACATCTTGCAAGATATGCGCATCTAGATAACTCTTCTCGCCTGAATTGAGATGAACCAGGTGCAAAGATCGAACGCCAGACATAACTGCCGCTTGAATCACCTTCTTGGTAGTCTGCGGGCGCGATAGTCCGACAATCAGATCAATCGGGCGCAGACTTAGCGATGGTTTAATCAAAACTAGATCTAATACGATCTTTTGATCTGAGCTGTCTCGGACTCTCGCTATACCCTTCTCCCCCCCAAACAAAGCTAGATGCAACTCACTACCGACTTTGCAGGAAGCACTGGCGCGTGCCGCTCGGGCACGATCACCTAACAGGGTAACACACCCCTCGTACCACCCCTCTTCTGGATATACGATTAGTGAATTCATGCGCTTGTGGCTAAATGCTAACAGAGACGATCTATTACTTCCAACGCAACTCTACAGTTTCAATACGCTGCTTATCGCTAGTTACTCGCAAGGGCGATTCTCCGAAGAAATAGCGCTGATGCCATTGATCAAAGACACCCCTAACCCAGGTAGCTATCGGAACATCACAGATATCCTGCCAGCTTCTATTTTTGAATTTATCCTCAGCGAGTGAAACCACATCATCGAACGAAAGCATACTCTGCGGTGTCGGCATGCTAGAACGAGAAGAATTCCACCAGCGAAATCCAAGATGGTTTAAAACCTCCTCTACTAAGCACTTTGCAAGATGTTGGCCGTATATTTTTTGGGCTACTGGACGAGATTGATTTGCCAGGTCAAAGATTACCTTTAGCGCATCGTACGGATGCATTGATAGCGCTCTACATACAAGCTCAACTAACCCACTAGAGGGAAACATCCATCTGGCATCAGCTGAAGAAAAAACCTGAGCTGAACATATCAGAGCCTCAAGGCTTACAGCCACCGAAGGCGGCGATACATGTGCCGCAATCATCTCTGGCATAGCTGTATGCCTACCTCTCAGATCTCTATAGTCATCAGGCAATAGTTTGTTAGTGTCATATTCGTCAACCGACCTAGAGGGAGCATACCATCCAGCAACTCCTCCGATACGATTCACCAGAGCCTCGCGCTCAGAGATGCTCAAATTTAAGCCTCGCTCCACCTGCGCCTCAAGATGTCCCTCTATTACAAGCACTAACGCCTCAAGAGCATAGACTTCCTGAAGTTCAGGCATCTCTCCAGATCTAAAAGACGCCTCTGTCAGCTCTGCGGCAGCAAGTCGCTCTCTAAGATCTACAACAAGGGTGATCAACTGATCGTCGATCGGCTCAAGATTAGACGGCACAGGGATTGATTTTACGACACCCTCTGGGAGTTGAATCTTACCGCCGATACTCCGAACTGCCGCTGAAGCGATCCGCGAATTAAGAAACGCTATAAGACGTCGATCGCGCGGGAAAATCCCTCCTGCTGCCGCTCTACCAAAACTCCAACCAGCACGCTTCCTGCGCACTCCAAGATTTCCATTTGCAAACCAGGAATATACCCAGCCATCCTCTTGTGACCAGTTTTCAGCACGCTCTTGCGCTACAACAGATCCGAGAAAACCATCGGCTCCGGCACCCCAATTTATCGCCCACCTGGCAAGACCACCCCAGCGCGCATATCCCCCACCCTTACAGTGCACACGCCATCCATTTCGATCCTCTGGAACCTGCCAAATGTAGCGCACAAACTCCGCATCATCACTGGTCTGAACCCCCACTACTACATCACAGCAATCGACTACCTTATGCGACAAAAGAGAGAATCGCTCGGGCAAACCACTGATTTTCAGAAATATATCACCACCAGAGACCAGTTCAGACTGCTGAACAAGGCTTACATACCTTGATTCCTTTGAACTATCATGGCAGATCGCTAGTTCTCTCTGTTTTGCGATCTGACCTTTAACCTGCGATAGACAAACATATGTCACCCGATGATCGCGGCAGGCCTCTGACTTTCGTCCAATTAGCAGACAGGCTCTCATACCATCGTGCAGCTCCACATCGGCAGAGAATGCGCGTTCTCCCAACTCGTAAATCCCATCGATAGTTAGCTCGCCGTATAGCCCCTTGAAAGCTCCATTTCCAATTCTCAATTGCGCGTACTGCTTGAGCCTAATCCACTTGTCGCTGGTTACAACACCGATCTGCCCATTTGCAGAGAGTAGCTCAATACAACGTTGCAAAAAGGCTGCACACAGGTCGATGCTCGCTGCCGGGTATTCATCGTCGAGGAACTGGCGAAATGCAGATGGCAGTTTGCGCCTTCCTAAATAGGGTGGATTGGCTAGGATTATGTCGAAACTAGTGCGATCATTTAATAATGCCTGACGATCAAGGGCTCCATAAGTTGGGTCAAGTGCTCGTATTGAGCTCTTAAGATGTCTACTCAAGGCAACTAGGTCGCCTGAGAAACCACGTCTAACAATCTCACATAGAACAGCAGCACGAGCCAACACAATCACAAGTGGGTCTATGTCGTATCCGTAGATATTCCACGCAAGGTCATTGATAACTACACCTCTAGCCACACACTCTGCCACGGCTGATACTAGTAGGTGCCCCGTGCCTACTGCAGGATCACACACCGAGGGACATAAGTGCTGACCTACTGTTGTTTCCTGCCAGAGCTGCATGCAGCGAGATACCAAGAAATCGGCGATGTAACGATCTGTAAACACCTGAGTAACCGACGCAACATCAACGGATTCATGACGACTCTCATCTTTCCTACTAATCGCCCACGAACTAGAATCACGACTGTAAGAATTCCAAACTTGATAGGCCCATCCCAAAGCTGTGGGCTCTTTTAGCATTTGCACCGATAACATATCAGCTGATTCATCAGATGGCAGAGAGACCCCATGACTGATGAATGGCTCTATTTCTCTCAGTGCATTTGAATCACATCGAACTCCAAGTACGCCCACTATGGCCCTGCGAGCCATTGATACAAAAAACTGCTCGCGGACACGCCTAGCTTGCCCCATATCTAGCTCAGCTGCTACACGTGAGGCGTTGAGAATACACTTATAATCAGCCTTGTATACCTGCCTATGTAGACGCAATTACTACTCCTTTCTGATAATTCCCGTTATCGCCTGCCATCGACTCTTTGAGGTAATTTGACTTAACCGGGCTGGTGTTGTTATCCTTAAAGCTAAAGAGCTTTGAAACCTATTGGGGTGCAATGACTATTCGACGTAGGTCGTCAGCTAATTCGAACCCGTCTGGCTCGTCATCCGGCTCGTCATCCGGTGTTAACGGCGCTTCATCATCAGGGCCAAATCCAAACAAGCGAGGGAAAAGAAGTCTACCACGGACTGTTAAGGCTAGCCACTCATCTCCACGAACTCTCAAGTTACAAGCGGCCAGGAGCCAAATTTTAACTGATCCTACACTAGAGGAGCTTCTGCAAATTAAACCACCATCCGTTGCGCAGGAGGAAGATGCCAGCAGAGGACAGGCCACTGTGGAGAGAGTTGAAGAGGCCAAGGAGGCGCTCGGCAAGCTTGAATCTGAGATCCTTTCTGCGCTCTTTCCTTCAACTGGCTTACCAGCATCTTTAGAAGAGATTGCTCAGCGCCTTGGAATGACGGTCACAGAGGTTCGAGAGGTATCTGACAACGCCTTGCGCGGCCTACGAGGAACAAAATCATCTCGACCGCGGCTTAGCACCGTGTGGAATTAGACCTAAATTCGGCTGTTGCGGGTCTGAAAATGGTGCAGATGGCTAAAAGCACACAGGATTGTGAACTTTTCGGAGGCGCGACCCTGGCACCGTCAGGGTGAGCATCGAAAATTCAAAAGACAAAGTGTTTGTGAGCAGATGGGCCATTTGCAGACCCGCAACTGGCGAATTTAGGTTTAATCTTGCTTGCAGTCGGCCGGGCATGTTGCAGCAGATTCAGCACAGGGACAACCAACTGCCATACACACTATCTCCTGACATGCTCCGTCACCACATAAGTCCTTACATCCAGCACTCACGGTATCTTTGTATTGCTCAAAGGTCTCGCCTGATAAAGTCTCTCCTGATAGAATTTTGTAGCGCTCCCCTCCCTGGTTATCTAAGGAACAGTCACTAGATATAAATTCGCTCCTGCGCCTATTAAACTCCTCTCGTGTTATGAATACTGCATAGCTATTCGGGCGCTTACTCGATTCAAACACGCGACACCAGTCATCCGCCTCCAAAAGCAGGGGTACAAGTGGGCTACCTTGCCTCCATATTACCGTACGTGGATTCACCTTTGAAAAGTACTCTCGCCACTGCTCTTTGCCCCGAAAGGCATTGATATAGCTATCCCACACATCACGTCTGTTGACATTAGTTCTACCATCTAGAGGTACTAGATGAAGAGGCTCACCGCTTGCGGAACTCCAGCGATATTCAAGATACCCTCCGGACGCAAATTCATTCAGCACCGGGTGCTGCAAATTATACTTTTCGATGAAATCTACCGCACGTATTGGTGTAGTCGAGTAATCAATCGGAGAGTGCATCGCCTTGGCGATATTCACCCAAGCTATACAACCTATAAAAAATGCACACGCCCCTATCGTTTGTGCATGCCAGCCTCTGAACTTAGTGCCCATGATTAGAAACGCCTCGAGCAGGCGATTATTTCCAGATACCCGCTCGCGCTCTGGCACTCCCTCACCAAGCCATACGGCCGTCACAGCTCCCACGGCTATCGAGGCAAACGGCACAAACTTGACTGCGAGCGCGCCACCGATAATCGTGCACAAAGCCACCATCATAGCTCCAAATGGAGGTAGCCGCTGCGCAGCAAAACTGAGCGCCGCTATCAACACGACCTGAAATAGCAAACACATGGTAGGCACTTGCATGATATCCGCAGGCTTGAATTCATCGAGAGCTCTGAAGAAAAAAACGTGGTCACTCTTTGCAAATAGTGTTAGCCACTCACCTCCAAAATACGGTGAAATAAATGTTCCAGCAACGAAACAACTTACGGGAATTACAATCCGTTTCAGACCACTGTACTTTAGATTCCCCGAGAGAGACCATAGTACGAGCCCAATCACACCAAATATTGCGGATAGGTGAGTATTAGCCCAGATACTTCCCAGCAAAACTAGGAATATGCGGTTCCAATGCGTTGTTTTACCCTGCCTACACTGCTCGGCAAGCAACAGAACCAGAGCGAAAATAAGCCACACGACCGTCTGAGGTCGCAGAGAGAAATGGGATCGGCAGGCCGACGCTGCTAATACTCCAACGATCGCCCCCAAAAAATAATCGCGAGCAAGCACTCCATATGACCAAAAGATCGCCGCGGTAAATACACACCCAAGCAACAGCTGCAGTGCCGCCAATCCCGTCTCCTTGTACCTGCCCTCAACGAGGGCATAGACAACCTCGTTTGACCAGGAGTATGCCCGCCAAGGCTGCCCGACTCCAAACATATTCCAGTAATCCACATCTGGAACGGAACGTTGTGCGACTATCCATCGACCAACTACGATGTGCCACCACAGGTCGGGATCGGCGATCGATCGACACAAAAATGAGCCGATAAGCACCACAAACGAAAGCCACGCGATCACTCTCATAGGAATAAAGCTCTAAGCTCTTCTACTACATACCCAGAAAACTTCGCACATTACCCGAGATTCTTGCTACCGGCTCGGAATCATCGAGCGTGCACTCCTCACCTGTTATTCGTGCTGCGCTTTGCACGTAGTGCTCCCTGAGTGCAAGCCTGTAGTCATCATCAATCTTTGGTGGCTGCCCCTCGCCCATAAAGCCTCGCTCTATTAGCCACCTCCGAATAGGCTCTTTGTCCAACATCTCAGGTGGTTCTCCTCTGGATAGGTTCTGCTCGTAAGAGTCTTGTACCCAAAAGCGTGATGAATCCAAAGTATGAATTTCATCTGCTAGCACTATCTTTCCATCTAGTAATCCAAACTCGTACTTGGTGTCTGCAAATAATAGCCCTCTTGAAGCGAGATCTCTACTTCCCAATTCAAATAGGGCAAGCGCTGTAGCACGAATCTCTTCCCAATGCTGACGTTCGACTAGACCACGCGCGAGCAATTCGGACTCGGATATCGGCATGTCATGCTTGCCCACTGCCTCCTTGGTACACGGCGTAACCAATGGTGTAGGGAACTGCTCGAACTGAGACATCCCAGGAGCAATTCGGTGCCCACTTACCAGCCTACCGGCCTCGTAGTCACGCCAGGCGCTGCCCGCTAGATAGCCGCGCACTATTACCTCAACGGGCACTATAGATACGTCCTTTACCACCATCACATTTGGATCAGGGATGCCAATGAGGTGATTTGCAATGATCCCCTTGGTTCGACCAAACCAGTGAGCAGCCATGCTCGTAAGTACCTGCCCTTTTCCTGGCACAGTTGAAATGACCCGATCAAAGGCACTCAATCGGTCAGTTGCGATAAGCACCCTCTTTCCAGCAGATATATAACTATCTCGCACCTTTCCGCGATACACTTCTCCTAACCACGGATAATTAGTTTCTGATAAGGCTGGTGGCACTGTCAGCCCTCTACCTCTTGCGGTCATTAATCACACTCCTCTTTCGAGCCTGCATCAGACTCATGTAATTCAAAGCAACAACACTCCCCAGCTCTTTACTGTGCTTGCGATGCCTCATTGCAGCAGCAAACTGTCGATGAGCATTCTTATCCAGCTTACGCCCATCAGTTACATACTGAGCTTGCGTCAATAGCGCTAGCGCATAATTATTCCTGACTGCCATCTCAAGTGCCGGATTATCATGCGTTCTAAACTGCATGATAGCCTCGCGTAGCTTGCTTAGTGCACATAACAGTTCACCCTGTTGCAAAGACTCTGTTTCAATAGCTCTCACAAGATGTACAGTTCCAGCCAGCCACAGCGGTAAAGCTATGTGAACGCGCGATGACCAGCGAGCTTGCGTGCGAGCAAGCGCCTCTAACTCTCCCTCGAACTCTCCAGATGCCGCTCCTATCTTGGTCACCTCAGGAATCCGGCGCCAAGCCCTCACCACTTCACCAATAAAGTGCACGGTTCCGCGCTCGTGTCCGTGTGACATACCGATTGATGGTACCGAGCGCAAAATCTGCAAATCGAATACTCCTCTGGATACCAAAAGATCACGAGCAACGCTGCCCACCGGGAAGGATGACAATTCGAGCGGTTCATACCCACGTAAAGCAACACTAACCCAGCGCGAGCTTCCCCAGATCAAGCCTCCTAACACAGGAGCCTGCTCTAGTGCACGACGGGCACTTGCTGCATCTCTGATCACTCCCGGATAGACTCCGATAAGAGATTCCGCGTCCCTACGAAGGCTCCTCTTCAGACGGTCTCGATATATTTTAGCCTCTTGCCGCAGATCCTTATCGCTCACCGTGGAAACCAAAAAAGCCCCAGAGGCCAAACTTACTTGCGAGAGCTGAAGCGTTGCCCCCAACACGGTGCCAGCGACCGCTGCGATCAGAACTACTTTCGGTATACGCACCCCAAAAACCTGCCTAAACCAAAAAGCACTTACTATAATGGGTACAAGGGCAAGCTGGCACTGAGCCTTAAGGGCAATCGGGATTAGCGCCAGCAAAACGATACAAATCACTACTATCGCCAGCTGCAAACGTGTTGTGTTCGCAGATGCACCTACCAAACCTACCTGCATCTTTGCTGTTATCTCCACGAATACTCTACCCTGTAGCGCCGCTGTACACGCGCGACTTAAAGCTCACTACTACCATTATCATCATCACCTTCATCGTCGTTGCTTAACCCCAGTCGGTCTTCAAGCAGACTCACGAGATCAAGAGAGCTCTGAGGATCCAGAAGCTCTTGAAACTCCGAGGCCGAAACTACTACGTAACGTATGCCACAAGACTCTAGCAACTTAGGAAGCTGGTACTGTCGCTCTAGTAGATCAAGATCAATAGCCCTTGAATGATCAACAGCGAACTCGACTACCATCTTAGGAACGTCATCTTCGTCAACGATGGTGAAGAGGCAACCAGCAACATTGATCCAAGGAGCAACGACTGCTCCATCCTGTACCGTATGGGGCGGTAACGCTCCACCACATACCGTGCGAACACTCATATTCCAAACGACCCTATCACGGCCAAAGAACGTTCCAAGAACCCGAAATAATTGCGCCTCTTCTAGCGACATCTCAGACATAAAACTACAGGCCAACTTATGCCAAACAATTCGCCAATAATTCGCACCACCTCAGCGCTCGCACAGCAGTAGAAGCTTTACGGCTACTATTAATAACGATACCATAAACCTAAATTCGGCAGTTGCAGGCCCGAAAACGGCGCATATGGCTAAAATCACTGCGGCTTTTGAATTTTCGGTGC